>CADBOC010000148.1 GCA_902796175.1 Oscillospiraceae bacterium
CTTTTTGCGCAGGTCGCTCAGGTACGTGCCGCCGGGATGGTTGCAGTATTCCACCAGCTCCCGGGCGGCGTCCGCGCCGCGGGTGCCGAGGTTCACCGCCATCATCGGCTCAACGCCGGTCTTTTCGCACCAGCGCATGAACTCGTCTGTGCCGAAGGTGTTCGGTTCCGTCGTGCCCCAGGCGAGCTCCATGCGTCTCGGCCGGTCCGCGGCGGGGCCGATCCCATCCTCCCAGTTGTAGCCGGAGACAAAGTTGCCGCCGGGGTAGCGCACCGTGCTCACGTTCAGCTCTCTGATCAGGCCGGCGACGTCGGTCCTGAAGCCGTTTTCATCCGCGGCGGGGTGGCCGGGCTCATAGATGCCGCCGTATACGGCTCTGCCCAGATGCTCGATGAACGACCCGTATACGCCGGGCGAGATCTCCCCGACGCGGAAATCGGGGCACAGAGAAGCATTTGCGTACTTTTTCATTTGACAGATCCTCCGTAGATAAAGTTTCTGATGATCTCCCTGTTCGCGTCGCGGTCCACCAGCAGCACCATCAGGGAATCGCGTATGCCGTCTTCCCACGTGCCGTCCGCCGGGATCTGCTGCTGGTCTATGCCGTTCTGCAGGCACGGCAGCACGCCGGCGGCAAGGGGGAGGATATCCTCCTTCGGCACGGTGCACACCACCTTGCCGGCCAGGCTCTTCGCGAGCGCGACGAGCTGTCTGAGAGGCGTTTTTTTCGCCTGACCGATGATCAGTGTGATCGCCTCGCGCTGGCGTTCGGTTCTGGCGAAGTCTGACTGCCAGTGCCTGATGCGCACATATTTGATCGCCTGTTCCCCCGTAAGGTGGATATCCGTGCCCGGGTCGACGTAAACGCCTTCTTCGGCGAGCGCGCGCGCTTCCGTTTCGTCGATCTCGGCGACCGTGATGCCGCCTACGCCGTTGACAAGCTCGATGAAAATATCGTAGCCGATCTTGGCGTAGGCGTCGATGCGCACGCCGAAGTTCAGCTCGATCGTGTCGACCGTGAGCTGCGGACCTTCATACATACACGCATGGGTCAGTTTTGTGTCGCCGTACCCCGGCACCGTGACGTACATGTCGCGCATAAAGGTCGTGAGCTTCAGTCTGCGGTTCGTTTTGTCGACCGAGAGCAGGATCATGGAATCGGAACGGGTGGCGCTGTCCGTATCCGCGAGATCCACGCCCATCAGCAGGATGTTGTAGACGTCGTCCCGGTGCATGAGCGACGCTTCGTCAACGACGCCGCTTTTCTGCATGGGGACAGGGCTGTACGCCGCCATGATATCGCGGTAGGTGTGTACCCCGTACGCGCCGGCGGCCGCGGCCGCCGCCGCGATCAGCAGAAAGAGGATCAGGAAAAACCGGAGGACCGGGCGGCGTTTTTTGCGGCGCGGCGGCGCCGTACGGCGGGCAGGCGCGCTTTCGGGCTGCGCGGCGGGCTTTGCGGGGGAGGCGTTCCGCCGTCCGCTGTTCTGACGCTCAGGCGGACGGGATGGGGCCGGCGGAGGCGACGGGGGGCGGGAGGCTCCCGGATCGCTGAAATAAATATCGTTTGCCATATCGATCTGCGGCAGGCCCCGGAAAGCGCCGGGGAGGCCGCGTCCTTTCTGCCGGCTGAGAGCGTTCCGGCATATCTTATTTCAGTATTCTACAGGATTCCTGTTAAAAAATCCATACTTTTTTTACAATATTTCGCAAAACATGGAAAAAAGCGCGCCGCGCCGCGTGTTTTTCGGTAAAAAAAGCAAAACTGAAAAAAAAACTTGAAATTGCGGCATGCGTTATATATAATGATATAAATCACGAAAAATTGCGGAGAATCAAAATGCTTGGAAAAATGGTGAAAGTCAAGGTGACAAAACCGTGCAATTTTTTCGACGCCCGCACTTCGATTCGCTATCTGCTGAATTATGGGATCGCGGAGGTACACGGAGAAAAAAAAAGCTTCGTGCTCGGCGCGTATATCCTTGGTGTGAATTATCCCGTGCGGGTCTTTGAGGGAAGGATTATCGCGATTTTACACCACAACGGCTCCAGCCGTTCGGCGCTCGTCGTCGCGCCGAAGAACATGAGAAGGATCAACTATGAGATCAGCGAGGTTCTTTCTTTCGCGGAACCGCCGGGGTCTTATTCGCTCGAATGCCTTTACGAGCACTCCTGCGGCGCGGTCGTGTTCCGCCGCATCAACGAAGAGTACCGGTTTCTGCTGATCAAGAACAAACGCTCGAACCACTGGGGATTCCCGAAAGGACATATGGAACAGGGCGAAACGAGGCAGCAGACCGCCATACGCGAGGTGCTGGAGGAGACAGGCCTGCATATCACGATCTACGACGGCTTCTGCAGCGAATCCCGCTACCGCATCGGCGCGAAGATCGAAAAGCGCGTGGACGTGTTCCTCGCCTGTACCGCCGACACGCAGACCGTGATCCAGAAAGAGGAGATCGAAGATTATATCTGGCTGCGTTATCCCGAAGCGCTGCAGATGCTCAAATTCGAGAACGACAGGGAGATCCTGACAAACGTGCGCGCTTTTATGGCGGAGCACGATCTGTAAACGGCGCGCCGCGCCTGTGCTGAAAGGAATGTCCGTTATGAAAAAACGCTGCATATTGCTTGTTCTGTTTCTGAGCGTCGCGCTTCTCGGCGCGCGCTCCTATCTGCCCGCCGTCTCTGCGGCAGCCGCCGAAACCACGGCGCAGGCGGCCGCTGAGGAGAGCGCCTCCCCGGCTTCGGATGAGACCGCAGAGACCGCCGCGCTCTTCGCCGCGGATGATACCGCCCCCGAGTCTGCCGCCGGAACGGCGGAAGGCGCCTCCGAAGAGGAGGACGGTCTTACCGAGCGCATCGCGAAGCGCATTTACGAGGCGCTGCCCTCATGGTTCGGCGGGGAGGCCGCTGCGTTTCTTGTCTCCATGCTGCCGGTGCTCGAATGCCGCGGCGGCATGATCGTGGCCGCGCTCGCCGACGTAAAGCTGCTGCCCGCTTTTCTGATCTGCTATCTCGGCAACATGCTGCCGATCCCGTTCATTCTGCTTCTCATCAAACGGATCTTCGCGTTCATGAAGGAGCATCATATCCTCACCGGCGTGATCGAAAAGCTTGAGGGCAAGACCGCCAAAAACCGGGATAAGGTCCTGCGTTACAAGCAGTGGGGTCTGCTGGCTTTTGTCGCGATCCCGCTGCCCGGCACCGGCGGATGGACCGGCTCTTTGTTCGCCGCGCTGCTCGACGTGGATTTCAAAAAAGCCCTGCCGATCATCGCGCTGGGCGTGTTTATCGCGGATCTGATCATGGCGATCCTCTCCTACGGCGTAAAGGCGCTGTTTACATTATAAGGAGCTGCTTTGTATGGAAGAGAACAATCACGCCGCGCCGACGCTGTCGGATCTGCGGGATTCCCTGCGCATACCGCTCGCTCCGCTCGAAGAAGAGGCCGGCGGGGGAGCGCGCGCCGAAAACCGCGCCGCGGCGCGTGAGCAGGCGGGGCTGCTCAGGCAGAAACGCCGCAGCGAAAAGGCCGCTTCTCAGCGCCGTCGCGCCCGGAAGGGCGCGGCTGTTCCGGATGCGGCCGGGGAGGAAACCGCCGTTCCCGCCGAAGCGCCGGCCGGCGCAATCATTCCGCCCGCAGCAGCGGGCGATCCGGCCGTACCGGCGGCCGTGCCCGCCGAACCCGTTCGGGAGACCGGCGCGGCAGGCGCTCTGACCGGGGGCGAAGAAGGGGCGCTGGTCCTGCCGCTTTCCGCCGCCGAGGGAACGGAGGCGCCGAAGACCCGCTGGCAGACTCTGTTCGGCACAGACCGGTTTTTTGCCGTTTCAACGCTCTGCTGCGGCGGCCTTTCCGTTATCTGGGCGCTGTTGTACTGGTTCATGATCGGGGAGCGCAGCGCGAGCTTCAGGCAGGCGGCCGTCACCATGGCGCAGCAGGGCAGGACGGATTATACCGTGATCTTTTCCTCGCCGCTGCTTACGCTGCTGAAGGTCCTGCTGGGGATCCTGGCGGCGTTCTCGGTGATGTGGGCCGTATCCGCGGTGCTGGCGGACCGCAAAAGAAGCGATACAGGCAAAAAATGGGTGCTTTTTGCCGTGCTGGGGCTGCTGCTTTTCGTGGGGGTTCTCACCCTCTACGATCTCGGCGCGGCAGGCCTTGTATTTGACGTTATGAAACAGTAAGACCGGCGCTTAAACGGCGCCCGGTCCGTTTTTTCAGAGAAAGGGGATGTTTTTGAATGCAGATCTATGAAGAGCTTCAGGCCAGAGGCCTGATCGCGCAGACCACGAACGAGGACGCCGTCCGTTCGCTTGTGAACGAGGGGAAAGCGGTCTTTTATATCGGCTTCGATCCCACGGCGGATTCGCTGCACGTCGGGCATTTTATGGCGCTGTGTCTTATGAAGCGCCTACAGATGGCCGGCAACAAGCCCATCGCGCTCATCGGCGGGGGCACCGGCTATATCGGCGATCCCTCCGGCAGAACCGATATGCGTTCCATGATGACGCCCGAGACGATCGAGCACAACTGCGCCTGCTTCAAAAAACAGATGGAGCGCTTCATCGAGTTCGGCGAAGGCAAAGCGCTGATGGTAAACAACGCCGACTGGCTGCTGAAGCTGAACTACATCGATCTGCTGCGCGAGGTCGGCGCGTGCTTCTCCGTCAACAATATGCTGCGCGCCGAGTGCTATAAACAGCGGATGGAAAAGGGCCTTTCTTTTCTTGAGTTCAATTACATGATCATGCAGAGCTACGATTTTCTGGAGCTCTACCGCCGTTACGGCTGCAATCTGCAGTTCGGCGGCGACGATCAGTGGTCCAATATGCTCGGCGGCCGGGAGCTCATCCGCCGCAAGCTCGACCGGGAGGCCAACGCCATGACGATCACCCTGCTGCTGAATTCCGAAGGCAAGAAAATGGGCAAGACCGTCGGCGGCGCGGTATGGCTCGATCCCGAAAAGACCTCTCCCTATGATTTTTATCAGTACTGGAGAAACGTGGGCGACGCGGACGTGCTGAGGTGCATCCGCATGCTCACCTTCCTCCCGCTCGAGGAGATCGATGCAATGGACGGCTGGGAGGGCAGCAGGCTCAACACCGCGAAAGAGATCCTGGCTTTTGAGCTGACGAAGCTCGTTCACGGCGAAGAGGAGGCCGAACGCGCGCAGCGCGCCGCGAAGAGCCTTTTCGTTTCCGGCGGGGACGACGCCCCCACGGTGACGCTGACAGAGGCGGAGCTTGAGGAAGACAGACTCGATATCGTTTCGATCCTCGTAAAGGCGGGGCTTGTTCCCACCAGAAGCGAGGGGAGACGCGCCGTGGAGCAGGGCGGCGTGAGCGTAGACGGCGAAAAGGTAACGGACGTGCACGCCGCGTTCGACCGGGCCGCGATCCAAAAGGGGCTTCTGGTCCGGCGCGGCAAAAAGAACTACAAAAAGGTCGTTCTCGGCTGAGCTGCCCGAACAAAGGGGCAGCCGTGAGACGGCGCCTTCAAAAACAGGGATATCCGAACGTCTGAGCGTTCGGATATCCCTGTTTCAGTCTTTCAGAACAAAGCGGACGGTGAAGCTCAGCTCCTCCGGTCTTACATCCGCCTGCGGGCTTATCCGCCTGCAAAGGCGCAGCGGGTCGGTCCCGTACTTCCTGTAAAGCATGTCCAGAACAGCCGCCGCCTTTGCCGAAAGAAACGCGGCGGCGCTTTCTGTTCTGGCCCGACGCGCCCGCGGCGCGAGCGTGCCGGATGCCTCGGGCAGTCTCAGCCCCGCCGTTACCGTAAAACGCATCCCGTCTTTCTCCGCTGTGATCTTTCGCTTTATCTGCCTGAGCCGCAGCGCTTCGCCGCTCCCGGCGAACGTAAAAGAGGCTTCCTGCATGCCGCCGTCGAGCAGCCGCAGAAAGGCGGACGCCTCCTCTTCGACCGTAAACACGCGGCCTTTATCTCCGAATACGGCGGTTTTCTCCGCGCTCGGCAAAACGCCGCTTCCCTGCCGCTTCAGAGATAATACGGGACACCAGGCGTTCGCGCCGGGTGTGAGCAGAAGGGTGATAAACCTGTAAAACGGCATGACCGCGTTCCCGTGTTCGGTCAATACGCCTTCCGCCGTCCGGGCAGCCGTCTGCGCCGCGACGAACGGCGCGCCGAGCGTGTCGGCGGCGTCCTTTTCGGCGACGCAGACCGGGGAATCGTTTCGTATGCTGCGGTTTTCGATGAAGAACGAGAGGGCCCGGGGCAGGCCGCTTTGCGCGGCGGTTTTTCCTAAGATGAGAAAGCGCGCGTAGCCGAAAAAGGGAAGAAGCCCGGTTTCCCGTTTCGCCGCTTCCACCGCTTCGGAAAGGCTTGCTCCCGTAAAACGCAGCAATGAAACAGACGGCGTTTGGGAATCGTTCTCCTGCGTCGTGAGATCCGGGGCAAGCACGGTGAGCAGCACGCCGTCTTCACTGAGATCGATCCCCACGGCTTCGATCAGCAAACGGCGGCCGAGCTCCGCGCCGCCGAGCGCCGCGGGAGAGGCGCAGGCGCTGAGCGCAAGCAGCGTCAGAGCAAGACAGACGATGCGCAACCGGCGTGGCTTCATACGGCGGCCTCCTCTCCGGCCCGGTTCCCTGTTTTTTTTGCTGCCGGCTCTCGCTTGAGCAGAAACAAAAGGGGCAGCAGCACCGAAAAAACGGCGCATACGGCGGCGTTCATCTCTGTCTGCTCGAAGCATCTGCGCAGCGGCGTGTCGGCCCCGAGCGCCGTCCCGAACGCCAGCGCCGCCGCGCCGGCGGTGATGAGAGGCAAAAGTCTGCCTTTCATCCCCGCCGCGCGGAAGCAGCCGGCCGCGAGCGCCGTATAAAAGGCCGTTCGGAGCAGGGCCGTGAAGATCCAGGCCGCGTAGAGCAGGTCGTCCATGCGTTCCGTCGATCCGATGCGGGCGAGCGAAGTGAGCGTAAAGAACTGAAAACGCTGCGTTTCGCCGAAGCGGCCCGTAACGCCGGAGATCAGCGTGAAAAGCAGCGATACGCACACGCCTGTGAGACAGACCGCCGTAAAAAAAGAACGGACCCTTGTTCGGGACTCTTCCTCCGGCATCGCGATCATCGCGGCGATCTCCGGCGTGCGCAGGGCGGCAAGCGCGCCGCCGAGCATCAGAGGCAGCGCCCGCGTTTCTTCGAAGGTCTGCAGATTCACCGCTTCAAAGCCGCGCCGCGTCGCGGCCGTGATCAGCATGAAAACGGCGAGAAGGCCCGCTCCCGCCGCGGGGGCCGCCGCCGAGAGCGGTCTTTCGCCGCGGCGCGCGCAGAAGACGGCCGCCGGGATCAGCAGGGCCAGGATCGCCGGCCGGCCTCCGCCGCCGAACATGGTCTCTTCGGAAAAGCGCTGCGTCAGCGCCGCGCCGAGCGAGGCCTGCAGGCAGAAGAACAGGCCGTAAGCCGCGGCGGTCTTCGGCGTTCTGCGCCCCGGCAGCAGGCAGGCCGGCCCCGCGCCCGATTGCGTCAGCAGCAGCGCCGGCACCGAAAGCAGCAGAGCGGCCGGGATGAAGGGTACGGCGATGAAACGGCCCGTCATGGCTGAGACGGGCGCGCCCTGCCGGTTCGTGAGCGTCATCAGGCCGAAGATCCGGCTCAGAAAGAGCATCGCCGTAAGCGCGGCGCCGGAACGGCGCGTACTGTTGTGTTTCAAATCGCGTTCCTCCCGCCCCCGCGCCGCCGCGCAAGGATCTTCCAAGGCGCGCGCCAGAGCGCGTCCGTCTGTTCGGCCGCCAGAAACGGCGCGTAAGGGGCGGAGTAGGCGACGCCGAAGGGAGCCGACGCCGACATGTCGAGCGCGATCACGGCGAGCCCCAGAAACACGCCGAACAGCCCCGTGCAGCCGCCCGCCGCGATCAGAAGGAGTCTGAGCGGCACGATGCGGTCGTGCAGCTTCGGATTGACGGCGGAAGATACGGTGGTGATCCCGACGATAATGAGCATGGGCGACGCGATGAGCCCCGCTTTTACGGCCGCGTCGCCGATCACGAGCGCGCCGACGATGCCGACCGCCGTGCCCGCCGCCCGCGGCATGCGCAGCCCCGCCTCCCGCACCGCCTCGTAGATCAGGTGGATCGCGATCGCCTCCAGCGTGAGCGGAAAGGGCGTGCGCGCCTCCGCCGCCGCTATGTCGCCAAGGATATCCTGCGGCAGGAGCTTGGGGTGGAACACGCATACCGCGACGAACAGCCCCGGCAGCGCGATCGCCGCGCCGAAGCACAGATAGCGCAGCAGGCGTATGAAGAGCGCGTAGACGGGCGAGACCAGATAATCGTCGAGCGAATGGAAAGAATCCGCCCACAGGTAGGGGACGATCACGGCGAAGGGCGTGCCGTCCACAAGAATGCCCACGCGCCCTTCCCCGAGCTTTGCCGCGAGCATATCGGGGCGTTCCGTGACGCCGCTGCCGGAAAACAGGGAGAATCGGCCGCCGTTCAGAAAAGGACGCAGCCAGCCGGAGCCGAGCAGGGTATCGAGCGGGACCGCGCGCAGTCTTTCCCGTACCAGCGACAGCACCCCGGGTGACGGCGCGCCGTCGAGGTAGCAGAGAAACGCCGGGGTACGGCACGAATGCGGCAGCGGCGCCTTTTCGATCCTGAGCCTCGGGGAGGGGAGCTTTCTGCGCAGCAGCGAGATGTTGTCTTTGAAGCAGTCGGTAAATCCCTCCTGCCCGCCGAACTCGTTCTGTTCGCCGGGCGGCTCGCCTACGCTCATCTTCGGGTAGCCCTGCGCCCCGAACACGGTCGCAAGCGTATCGCCCTCCAGAAACAGCACAAAGCTGCCGCCGACGACCGCCTCGGCGGCTTCTTCCATTGTGGCGGCGGTATTAAGATCCATTCCTTTGAATACGCTCCGGCGTATTTCTTTTGCCGTATCCGCGCCCGGTCTGAACGCGTTTTTGCCTGTCAGCGGCCCGATCACGGCGTGCACGAGCCGTTCCTCGCTGCAGAGACTGTCAGCGCATACGCCGAGCGCGGGCGTACGGTTAACGGTCATCCTGCGCGTCAGGATATCCGCGCTACAGCCGAATATCCGTCTGACCAGGTCCGCGGTCTCTTCGACCGAAGCCGGTATTGCCGTCTGTGTATCCACAGCCCTCGAAACCTCCTTTTTTTGGTCCGTTCGAAATGCGTACGCTTCTGGTATTTCCGTTTTTGTTCCGGTTATACTGTTCCAGAATCAAAACGGAGGCGAACGAACTTGCTGACTTCTCTGATACGCACCTGCGTGCTGTTCCTGTTTCTGATCTTTATTCTCCGCTTTATGGGCAAACGCCAGATCGGGCAGCTGCAGCCGAGCGAGCTTGTGATCACCATTCTGCTGTCGCAGATCGCGGCGGCGCCGATGCAGGACAACGAGATCCCCCTTGTCAGGACCATGGCCGTGATGGCGGTGCTGGCCTCGCTTGAGGTGCTCTCGTCTCTCGCCGGCATGAAAAACCGCCGCTGGCGGCGCGCGCTGGACGGCGCCCCGGTCACCGTGGTGCGCGCCGGGCGGGTGCAGCAGAAGGCGATGCGCTCTCTGCGATTTACCCTTGACGATATGCTCGAGGCGCTCAGAAGCAAGAACGTTTTCGATCTTTCCGCCGTAGAGCAGGCGGTGGTGGAAACGGACGGAACGCTGAGCGTTCTGCTGCGGCGGGAGGAGCGCCCGGTGAGCGCGGGGGACCTGGATCTGCCCACCGAGGACGCGGGCGCGCCGGTCGTGCTGATCGCCGACGGAGAGGTGTTGCCCGAAGGGCTGGCCGAATGCGGTCTGACGGAGGCGCTTTTTGAGAAACTGCTGAAAGAGGAGGATGTACGGCCCGAAGAAGTGTTCCTGCTTACCCGGAACAAAAACGGCGGGCTGTTTCTCATCCGAAAGGAGGCGGTATCGTGAAGCCCCGCATCGTGATCGCGGCCGTGCTGCTCACGCTCTGTTTCGCCTGCGCGGTCATAGGCTGCCTGAGCCTTGAATGGGAGTGCCGGGAGCTGATCGCCGCGGCGGCGTCTGCCGGGGGCGAACGCGAGGCGGCCTGCACGCTTCTTGCCCGATGGGAGAAAAGCGAGCGGCTTTTCGCGTTTCTTCTGCAGCACCGGGAGGCGAAAACGCTCGCGGGGGCGTTCACCGCGCTCAGGCTTTCCGTTGAGAGCGGGGATGAAACGCTGATACGGGAATCGCTTCTGGGCGTTAAAGCGGCGCTGTGGGCGACCGCCGCCGGAGAAATGCCGATTTTGCGAAATATTTTATAAAAACTCCTTTACTTTTTTTATTTTGTTTTATATAATAAAGTGAATATCTTTATGGAGGACCCTACCCACGGACGCTTTTCGAAAAACGGCGGTCGTGTCTCCCGCCGAGATGCAAAAACAAGCAGAATACACGGCGCTCGTACGAACGATGCTGACGGAGCGTTTTCAGGCTCCGCCGCTGGCGTTCGTGCACACCTACGGCTGTCAGGGGAACGTTGCCGATTCCGAGCGCATCAAGGGCATGCTGCGCGAAATGGGGTACGCGTTTACCGAAGACCGCGAAGAGGCGGATCTCGTGCTGTTCAACACCTGCGCCGTGCGGGAGCACGCGGAGGATCGCGTATTCGGCAACGTGGGGGCGCTCAAGCCCGTAAAGGAGCGCCGCCGCCATATGATCGTGGCGCTTTGCGGCTGCATGATGCAGCAGCCCCGGGTCAGCGAGCGCATCCGCAAAAGCTATCCCTTTGTGAACCTGGTATTCGGTACGTTCGCCGTCCACCGCTTTCCCGAGATGCTCTACCGCGTGCTGACGCGCGGAAAACGCGTATTCGAAACGGGCGAGACGGACGCCGCCGTCGCCGAGGGCATACCGGTTTACCGGGATTCCTCGTTCAAGGCATGGCTGCCCGTGATGTACGGCTGCAACAACTTCTGCACCTACTGCATCGTGCCCTACGTGCGGGGCAGAGAACGCAGCCGCGCCCCCGAAGCGGTGCTGGGCGAAGCGCGCGAGATCGTCGCGGGCGGCGCGAAGGAGATAACGCTGCTGGGGCAGAACGTGAATTCCTACGGCAGGGGCTTTGCGGACGGCGCCGACTTCGCTTCGCTTCTGCGGCAGATCAACGCCATTCCCGGCGATTTTAAGATTCGCTTCATGACCTCACACCCCAAAGACTGCACGAAAGAGCTGCTCGATACGATGGCCGCCTGCGAAAAGGTATGCCGCCACCTGCATCTGCCCGTGCAGTCCGGCTCCGACCGGGTGCTCAGGGCCATGAACAGGGGATATACGCGCGAGCGTTATCTCTCTCTTATCGGATACGCCCGGCGCGTGATGCCCGATCTGTCTCTTACAACGGACGTGATCGTCGGCTTTCCGGGCGAGACGGAGGATGAGTTCCGCGAGACGCTTTCGCTTGTGAAAGAGGTCCGCTATACCTCGCTCTTTACGTTCATCTTTTCGCCGCGCGAAGGGACCGCCGCCGCGAAGATGGCGGATCCCGTCTCTTACGCGGAAAAATCCGCCCGGTTTTCGGAGCTGCTGAAAACGCAGGAGGCGATCGCCTCCGCGCGGTGCAGAGAAATGGTGGGGCGCACCTTCGAGGTGCTGACGGAGGATGAGACCAAAGAAAAAAACGGCATGCTGACCGGCAGAACGGACGGCAACGTGAACATAGACTTTCCCGGTCCGGCGGAGCTGATCGGCACGCGCAGGCGCGTTAAGGTGACCGAGGCCGGCAACTGGGTGCTGCGGGGTACGCTCGCGGACTGATCAAAAAAGAAACGGAGTATTGCGAATATGGATGTTATCGCTCTTACGAGAGAACTCGGCAAAGCCATCCAGCAGGATGCGGCCTACCTTGCCTATCTGGAGGCAAAAAAGCGAAACGATGAGGATCTGACCCTCGGCGGCATGATCGGAAAGCTGAATCTGCTGCAGATGACGTATCAGAACGAATCCGAAAAAGAGACGCCCGACCGCGAAAAGCTCGACCGGCTCGACGCCGAGTTCCGCGAGCTTTACAGCGAGATCATGCTCAATGAGAATATGCGTGTCTACGAAGACAAAAAACAGGCGCTGGACGACAAAATGAACTACATCATCCAGCTGCTTACCCTCTGTGTGAACGGCGAGGATCCCGCGACCTGCGAACCGGCGCCCGCCGGGGAGGGAGCCTGCACAGGCTCGTGCAGCACCTGCGGCGGCTGCGGCTGATCGCGACAGAAAGATTACAGAACAGAGAGGTTCCCGTATGGCAGAGTTCACACCGATGATGCAGCAGTATCTGCAGGTGAAGGAACAGTATAAAGACGCCATTCTTCTCTACCGGCTCGGCGATTTTTACGAAATGTTCTTTGAGGACGCCAAAACGGTGTCCCGCGAGCTGGAGCTGGTGCTCACCGGCCGCGACTGCGGCATGGAGGAACGCGCGCCGATGTGCGGCATTCCCTTTCACGCCGCCGAAAACTACATTGCGCGGCTCGTGGCAAAGGGCTATAAGGTGGCGGTCTGCGAGCAGATGGAGGATCCCGCGCTCGCGAAGGGGCTCGTCAAACGGGAAGTGATCCGCATCATAACGCCCGGCACTGTGACGGAAAGCGTGATGCTGGACGAGACCCGCAACAATTATATCGCGTCGCTTTATCTCAGTGAGCCGGAACGGCTGGGCCTGTGTTTCTGCGACGTTTCGACCGGCGAACTGTGGGTGAGCGAGATCGCCGAAAAGGATCCCGCCGTCAAAGCGGTGAACGAGCTGTCGCGGTTTTCGCCCGCCGAGATCCTGATGAACGCCGCCTCGGCCGCGCTGCCTCCCGTAAAGGCCTACGTCCGCCAGTTTCAGAGCCTGATGGTCTCCGTTCTGCCGGACGGATCCTTCGATCCCGAAGAAGCGGGGGCGCTGATCGCCCGCAAGTTTTCGGATACGCCTGAGTCGCTCGGCCTGGCCGATATGCCGGGTGCGGTATCCGCGCTCGGCTGCATGCTGCGCTATCTCTACGAAACGCAGAAAAACGACCTTGAGAACATAACGGAGATCCGCGTTTATAACGAGAGCCGTTTTCTCTCTCTGAACGCCGCCGCCCGCAGCAATCTGGAGCTGACGCTCAACCAGCGCAGACGCGAGAAAAAGGGCTCGCTGCTGTGGGTGCTCGACCGTACAAAGACCGCCATGGGCAAACGCAGGATCCGCTCCTGGGTGGAACAGCCTTTGATGAGCGTCGCCGAGATCGGCAGACGGCACAACGCGGTGGAGGAGCTTCTCTCCGCTTCGATCCTGCGCGCCGAGCTCACGGAACTGCTCAGCGGCCTGTGCGACCTTGAACGCATCGAGACCCGCGTGGTGTACGAAAGCGCGAACGCGAAGGAGCTGCGCGCGCTGGCCCAGACGCTGCTCATCCTGCCCCGGATCCGCAAAAAACTCGCCGGCGCGAAATCCTCTCTTCTGCGGGACGTCGCCGACGGAATGAACGACCTGCAGGACCTTTACCGGCTGATCAACGACGCGATCGTGGACGATCCCCCGTTTCAGACGCGCGAGGGCGGCATGATCCGCCCCGGATACAACGCGGAGCTCGATTCCCTGCAGAAGATCGTGCGCGGCGGCAGGGATTTCATCGCGAAAAAAGAGGCGGAAGAGCAGGAGAAGACCGGGATCAAAAAACTGAAGATCGGCTACAACCGCGTTTTCGGGTATTACATCGAGGTGCTGAATACTTACAAAGCGCTCGTGCCGGATACCTACATCCGCAAGCAGACGCTGAGCAACTGCGAGCGCTATATCACGCCGGAGCTCAAAGAGATGGAAGCGCGCGTTCTCGGCGCGCAGGAGCGCATCGTCAGGCTCGAGTATGAGCTGTTTTCGGAGGTGCGCAGAAAAACGGCGGCAGAGCAGCGCCGTATCCGCGCCGCGGCGAACGCTGCGGCGGATCTGGATACGCTCATCTCGCTCGCGACCGTCGCCGAGCTCAACGGCTACGTCCGTCCGCACGTGGATCTTTCCGGCGTCATCGACATCCGGGAGGGCAGACATCCGGTCGTGGAAAAATTTCTGGACGGCGCGCCCTTTGTGCCGAACGACGTGCTGATGGACTGCGGCGACAACCGCACGCTTATCATCACCGGCCCGAACATGGCCGGCAAATCGACCTATATGCGGCAGGTCGCCGTCATCGTCGTAATGGCGCAGATGGGCAGCTTTGTTCCCGCGAAGAGCGCCGTGATCGGCATTGTGGACGCGATCTTTACGCGCGTAGGGGCCTCGGACGATCTCTCCGCCGGGGAATCCACCTTTATGACGGAGATGCGGGAGGTAGCCTCCATTCTTTCCGAGGCGACCTCCGACAGCCTGATCATTCTTGATGAGATCGGCCGCGGCACCTCCACCTTCGACGGCATGAGCATCGCGCGCGCGGTGCTCGAATATGTGAACGATAAGAAAAAGCTCGGCGCGAAAACGCTTTTCGCGACGCATTACCACGAGCTTACCGATATAGAACAGGAGCTTCAGGGGGTCAGAAACCTGAACACCTCCGTAAAAAAACGCGGCGACGAGATCACCTTTCTGCGGCGCATCGTACACGGCCCGGCAGACGGCAGCTACGGCGTGGACGTGGCAAAGCTCGCCGGCGTGCCTCAGAGCGTTGTGAACCGCGCCCGCGTGATCCTGAAGGCTATGGAGGCTGAGGGCAGCGTCCCCGCTCCCCGCGGGGCGAAGCCGGCGGCCACGGACGATGCGGGGCCGATGCAGCTCGGGCTTTTCAGCGACGTGAACCGGGAGGTGATCGAAGCGCTCAAGGCGCTCGATCTCAATACCCTCACGCCCATCGAGGCGCTTCAGAAGCTCTATGAATTAAAAAGCAAAGCGGTGTGAATATGCCAACGATCCGGGTTCTTCCGAAAACGGTTTCGGATCTGATCGCCGCGGGCGAGGTCGTGGAACGGCCCACGTCTGTGGTGAAGGAACTGATTGAAAACTCAATAGACGCCGGCGCCTCCGGCATAACGGTGGAGATCAAAAACGGGGGCGTGCGGTTCATCCGCGTAACGGACGACGGCTGCGGCATCGCGCCGGAGCAGGTGCCCGTCGCGTTTATCAGCCACGCCACCAGCAAGATCGCCGAGGCCGGGGATCTTGACCGCATCTTTACCCTCGGCTTTCGCGGGGAGGCGCTGCCCTCTATCGCTGCCGTTTCCCGCGTGACGGTGCTCACGCGCACGCCCGAAGCGGAGGAGGGGCTGCGCTATGAGATCGAGGGCGGGCGCGAAACGGCCGCTGAGGCCGCGGGCTGTCCCGTCGGCACGACCGTGATCGTGCGGGATCTGTTTTACAATACGCCCGCAAGGCTCAAGTTTCTGAAAAAGGATGTTTCCGAAGGCAATTACGTAGCTGACGCGGTGACAAGGGCCGCCCTTTCGCACCCGGAGATCCGCTTTATGCTGATACGGGACGAAAAGACCGTTCTCAGAACGCCCGGAAACGGGGATCTGCTTGCGGCGGTCTACGCGGTGTTCGGCAAAAGCGTGGCCGAGGCGCTGATCCCCTGCCGCTCGGAATCGGACGGCGTGAAGGTGGAGGGGTACGTATCGCGTCCCCTGAACTGCAGGCCGAACCGCAACATGCAGTACTGGTTTGTGAACGGACGCGGCGTGCGTCTCCCCGCCGGCGCGCCCGCGCTCGATAACGCTTATAAGAACAGCATCATGGTCGGAAAATTCCCCATGTGCTTTCTGAATATCACCGTCGACGCGGCGAAAACGGATGTGAACGTCCATCCCGCCAAGACGGAGATCCGCTTCTCTGACGACGCGAAGATCTACGAGACCGTGTTCTACGCGGCCCGTTCCGCCCTCGCAAAGGGGGATACCGCGCACCCTGAGATGCGGCTGGGCGAACGGGATCTGCTGAAAAAACCGGAGCCCGCCGCCCGTCAGCTGCGCTTCACGCGGCAGACGGAGGCCCCTGCCGGGGAAAACGGCCTGCCGGCAGACGCCGGCGCGGCCGAAACGGCCGCCCCGGCGCCCGTATGGCGGCCCGCGCCCCGGTCCGCTCCCACGAGACCGGCTGTTAAAGGGATCGACGTCGTGTATACGCCTCCCGGTGAGCCGGAAGCGTCTGAACCGCCGGCGCAGCCGCGGCGCGACGCAATGTTCCGCGACGGCGCCGCCGGGCCGAGCGCGGCGGCCGAAACCGGCGCCGAGGCCTCCCGCCGCAATACCGGCGGATATCCGGCGGATTGGTTCACGGAGGAGCCGGACGTACCCGCCGCCCCGGCAGACAGCCCCCCGCCCGCGAGGGAGACCGAGCCGCCTGCGGCGCCCGGTCCCGCCCCCGGCGGCGATGCTGTCGCCGCCGTGCCGGAGGACGCGCTGCCGCCTGACGTAAGACTGCTGGGCGAAGCGTTCCATACTTATCTGGTCGCCGAATGCGGCGACCGTCTGATCGTGGTCGACAAACACGCCGCGCACGAGCGCATCCTTTTCGACCGCTTTGTGGCCGAAAGCCGTGAGCGGGGCGTAAACGCGCAGATGCTTCTCACGCCGCTGCCGATCACGCTTTCCGGCGTCGAATACGAAGCCGTTTTGCGGGATCCGGAGCTGCTGCAGCGCGCGGGGTACGAGATCTCCGATTTCGGAGGATCGACCGTTCTGCTTCGGTCCTGCCCCGCGGAGCTCTCGGGCGCTGACGCGGCGGAGCTTGTCGCCGAGCTTGCAGGGGAGCTTGCCCGCGGCAATCTCTCGCCGGAGCCGGAGCGGCTGACCTGGCTGTTCCACTCCGCCGCGTGCAGAGCGGCGGTCAAGGCGGGAGACCGTCTCAGCGAGGCGGAAATGCTCTACTTTATCAAAAAGCTGCTGACGCAGCCGGATGTGCGATACTGCCCGCACGGCCGGCCCGTTATGATCGAATTGACCCGCTCTCAGCTCGAAAAACAGTTCGGGCGGATCGCAACATAGGAGAAAACGCGAGATGAACAAGACCCCGTCGATCGTGATCGTTGGCCCCACCGCCTCCGGAAAAACCGAGCTGGCGGTAGCGCTTGCCCGCGTTTTTAACGGCGAGATCATTTCGGCGGATTCCATGCAGATCTACCGCGGTATGGATATCGCGACAGCGAAACCCACTGCTCAGGAGCGCGGCGGCATTCCGCATCACCTGATCGACGTTCTGCCCCCCGACGCCGCTTACAGCGTGGCCGCCTTCGTTGCCGACGCCCGCGCCGCGGCGCGCGATATCGTGAGCCGCGGCAAAACGGTGATCGTCGCCGGCGGCACCGGCCTGTATGTGGATTCGCTGATCCGCAATACGGTATTTGAGGATGAGGGAAAGGACGGCTCCGTTCGGGCGCGCCTGAACGCGCGTCTGCTCGAAGAAGGCTCCGACGCGCTGTACCGGGAGCTGCTTCAGGCGGACCCCGAATACGCGGAGCAGATCGATCCCCGCAATACGGTGCGGCTGATCCGCGCGCTCGAGATCCTGCAGCGCACGGGGGAAAAGCCCTCTGACCGGCGCCGCCGCGCCGTGATACACGAATCTGATTTTCGCCCCGTATGGATCGGGCTGGATTTCAGGGACCGTTCGCTTTTGTACGGGCGCATCGAAAAACGGGTCGACGCCATGCTTGAGGCCGGGCTCCTGGACGAGACGCAGCGGTTTATTGCCGCTTCTCCCGGTCCGACGGCCGTTCAGGCGATCGGCTATAAGGAGCTTATCCCATGTCTCGGCGGCGAGATCACGCTTGCCGCGGCGCGGGAGAATCTGATACAGGCGACGCGCAGATACGCAAAAAGACAGCTTACATGGTTTCGCCGCAATCCGGATATCCATTGGATCTTCCGGGACGGAGCAGATCCCGATTTCGTCGCTGCCGAAGGCGAGCGGATCGTGCGGGAGAGCGGCGTACTGGAGGAGGAATAGACCGTTTTGAGCCGGAAAACAAACGCCGACGCCGGCGGCAATATCAGAAAATTCAATAAAAACGGCGTGAATACGAACATCGATTTTGAGATACGCTCCCCGTGGATCATCAGGATCCTGCTGCTGTGTTTCGCCGTGCTTCTGATCTCTTACGGCGTCTATCAGACGGCGCGGCTGCGCAAAAGCGCGCTGCCGGACGTTAAAACGAAGAACGCGCAGATCGTAACGATCTCAAAATCCGTCAATACCGAGGCATATATCCTGCGGCAGGAGACGCCGGTCCTCTATGAGGGGTCGGGCACCGTGGTGCCCGCCGTGCCGAACGGTGAAAAGGTATTTATCGGCGAGACCGTGGCGAACGCCTACCAGAACGTTGCCTCCGCCGAGGATTCCGTCCGTCTGGCGCAGCTGCAGAACCGTCTGCAGTATCTGCAGGAGCTCGCCGAGATGCAGACCGAGGACGCGCAGCTCTCTCTTGAGATCTTCGATCAGCAGATCCTCAAACAGCTGCTGCACATGCAGGACCTGCTCGACGCGAACGAGTACGCAGAGGCGTCGACGGCGGCAGAGGGGCTCTCCGGCGAGATCATGAAAAAACGGATCGCCACCGGCAGCGATCTGGATGTGAACGCCGAGATCGAGCGCCTGCAGACGGAGCTGGCCGCTGCCCGCAGCGGCGCCGCCGCAAGCACGCACCTGAAGGCGGATGCTTCCGGTTTCTTTATCTCGGCGCTCGACGGGTTCGAGCGGATCGGAGATTACGGCGACGTGCGGAACATTACGGTCGGGCAGGTAGAGGAGCTTCTGAGCGTAAAGCCCGCTGCGGAGGAGCGCGCGATCGGCAAGCTGGTCACGGAATTCTGCTGGTATCTGGTCTGCTGCATCGATGAAAAGGACGCTGCTGAGCTTGAAACGGGCGGAACGGTAAAGGTTACGTTCGCCGAATACATTGCGGAGCCGATCGAGATGAAGATCGCCGCGCTGAACAAGGACGGCGGCGGACGCGTTGCGATGGTGCTCTATTCCACGCTCATGAACGCCGAAACGGCGGTGCTGCGCCGCGAATCCGTCAAGATCTGTCTGAAGGAATACACGGGCATACCGGTCGATCAAAAACTGGTCCGAACAAAAGACAACAAGGTAGGGGTATATGTGCTGCTCGGCAATACCGTCGCGTTCAGCAGACTCGATATCATCTATACGGACGGATCGATCGTGCTCTCCGCCGCGGACGCCGGCGCCGATTACCTGCACGTCGATAACGAGATCATTCTGGAAGGAGATGCATAGCGTATGACGCAGGGGGAAGACCTGCTTCCCATTTTTCGGGATATCGAAGAAAACTACCGGGAGATCGTCTCCCGCATCGGTCAGGCCGCGAGGCAAAGCGGCAGAACACCGCAGGATATCCGCTTTATGGCCGTCACCAAAACGGTCGCGCCCGAGCTTATCAACCACGCGCTGGGACTTGGCGTGAGCCTCATAGGCGAGAACAAGGTGCAGGAGCTGCTCGGAAAGCTCCCGTTTCTGCAGCCGCCGGATGTGGAAAAGCATCTGATCGGGCATCTGCAGTCCAATAAAGTTAAAAAGATCGTCACGGAGGTCTCGTGTATCCAGAGCGTCGACAGTCTCTCGCTTGCGGAAGAGATCTCGCGGCAGGCAGAGCGGGCCGGCGTTACGATGGACGTGCTGCTTGAAGTGAACATCGGGGATGAGTCTTCAAAGACCGGTCTGCCGGCCGATGCGCTGGGTCGGACCGGCGACGCGATCGCTCAAATGCCGGGGATACGCGTAAGAGGACTGATGTCGATCCCGCCCGTATGCGGCGATCCGGAGGAAGCGCGGCCGTATTTCGAAAAAACCAGAAGGCTGTTCGAAGCTCTTGCGGGAGCGTTCGGAAAACCGCCGTATTTTGATACGCTCTCGATGGGGATGTCTGCCGATTACGTGCAGGCGATCCTTGAAGGCGCCACGCTCGTACGCGTGGGCAGCGCCCTGTTCGGGGCGAGAAGATACTGATCCCCCGGTCTTATTATAGATAAATAAAAAGAATATATAAGAGAGGAAGCGCAAACCATGAAAATCGGAGACAAATTCAAAAGATTCCTGAGCCTGGATACCGAGTATTACGACGACGACGACGACGTGCAGGATTATGAGCCGGAGGAAGAGACGCGCCCCGCGCCTGCCGCTTATTCCCGCCCCGAAGCCAAAACGCCGCGCCGCGAACAGCAGACGCGCGTTGTGGATATCCACACCACGGCAAAGCTGCAGGTCGTGCTGAAAAAGCCCGAGCAGTTCGACGAGGCGACCGGTATCGCGGATGAACTGCTTGAAAAGCGTACGGTCGTGCTGAACCTTGAATCCACCGCGAAGGAGCACGCCAGCAAGCTGCTCTGCTTTTTGAGCGGCGTCGCGTACGCAAACGGCGGAAAACTGAAAAAGATCTCGAACAATACGTATATCATCACGCCCTATAACGTGGATGTGATGGGAGATCTGCTGGACGAGCTTGAGAACAACGGTATGTTCTTCGTCTGATTCCCGTACAGGATACCGACCGTTTTTTTGAAAGGATAGGTGCATATGCTCACACCGACTCAGTTGCAGAATTTAAGACTGCGTCAACAGACCGACGGGACCTATGCGGCGGAGGACGTTGATAATCTGCTTGCGGAGATCATCCGGGATTACTCCGCGGTGTTTGCCGAAAACGGAAGTCTGCTGAAAAAGATCAGTATCCTTGCGGCAAAGCTTGACGAGTACCGGAAGGATGAAAACGTTCTGCGCGACGTGCTGTATAACGCGCAGAAAAGCGCGGATATGATCATAAACGCCGCAAACGAGCGCGCCGCCGAGATCGTGAAGCAGGCCGAGGAGCGTGTAGCGGAGATCGAACGTCAGGCGGAGGGCATCGTCCGCGACGCGCAGTTCAAGGCGCAGCAGGTAAACGCCGCCGCCGAAGCGGAATATACGAGCATCATTTCTTCCGCGAAGGTCCTCTCTGAGGGATATCTGAAAGCCGCAAGGGAGACAGCTCACTCGATCTCAGGCGAGACGGAAAGAACCGTCAACGACCTGATCGCGGATTGCGATGTAAAAGCCGCTTCTATCATCGAGAACGCGCAGGTACGCGCGGCGGCGTTGATGGAGGACGCGAAGAAGGCTGCCGAGGCGATCGTTGAAAACGCCGAGGCCGAGGCGAACGACAGACTCCGCTCTCTTGAGGGGATGATGCGTCAGGCCGTTGAAAAAGCGGAACAGGAAGCCCTCGGTCAGATCCGGAAGGCGCAGGAGGAAGCTGCCAGGCTGCGCGCCGCCGGCGAGACGGATTACAGCGAGGCGCAGCAGGAGGCCCAGCGCCTGATCGCTGACGCGCGGCAGAATGCCGTTCTGCAGGTCGGTGTGATCATGCGCGACGCGGAATCCATCCGCCGCCTTGTCGAGCAGACAAAGGCTGAACTGGAGCAGTACCGTGAGACCGTAGAGCGCGGCGCGAAGGAAGCCGCCGAACGGCTTACGGAAGAAGCGGGCAGACAGACGGACGCCCTTGTGACGGACGCCCGCCGCCGCGCAAACGAGATGCTGGCAGTTGCCGAGGCAACCGCGAAAAAGCTGGTGGAAGAAGCGCGGCGCAGCGTTGACGCGACTGTGGAAGAGACTGCGTCCCGTTCCGCCGCCGCGTGCGCCGGAATGGAGGAGGAGGCCCGCCGCAGCCTGGAGGACGCGCGCCGCAGGAGCGAGACCGTTGTGGCCGATATCCGCATGCGTACGCTCTCGGTCTATACCAGCAAAACGGAAGAGGCCCAGCGAATCTTCAACAAAGCAAAAGAGATCTCCGCGAACGTTACGGCGTCTGCCGGCGCGCGTTCGCTTGAGATCATAAACGCGGCAAAGGCAAAGGCGGAGGAGATGATCCTCGCCGCTGAAACGACCGCCGAAAACATAACCGGCATGACGGAAAAGCGCGCCAACGAAGCGCTGCGACAGATCGACGAGGTCATTGAAAAACGGCTGATCGAGGAAAAGGCGGAGCGCGAAGCGATCCTGCGGCGCGCTGCCGAAGAGGCCGCCGGCATGGTAGAGAGCACCCGCGCTTCCGCGCAGGCTTATATGCAGGCTGCGCGCGGGAAGGCCGCCGCGATGCTCGTCGCCGCCCGCGGTGAGTGCGACAGACTGCTTTCGCTCGCGGGGGAGCGCGCTTCCGCCGGCTCAGACGTGCAGTACGTCGCGCGTATGCCCGAAGAGATCTCGCCCCTGCCTGCCGGCGCAAACGCGAGACAGATCCTGACCGACAACGGGATCGAGAACGGGGACATCCCCGTGACCGTCTCCGCTCCCGGCGTCCCGCCCGCGCCCGAACGGCCGATCCCCGCGCCCTCTGAGCCCATCGTGATCTACCGGGATTACGAGGACCATCAGACGCTTGAAAACGTGCGCGGTTTTGACGCGGATTCGTTTATAGCCGATCATACGCAGGATACGACGGAGCTGCCTGCGGCCGGAGATCCGGAAGCCGCTTTGAACGAAGTGCTCGAAAGCATGGATTTTGAACCGCTCTCCTTTGACGCGCCTGTCGTTTCGATGCGCGAAGGGGCCGCCGAGAGTCTGCGAAAGACGGAAGAACGCGCCGAACAGGCCGCCCGTTCCGCGGCGGAGCGGATCGAACGGACCGCAGACGCGGCTCCGCCGGAGCCGGCACCCGCGGCTGAGCCTGCGTCTCCTTCACAGGAGGCCGTTCGCCGGCTGGACGACGCGCTGCGCCGCGACGTGCTGGCGGTGGAAGCGATGCTGCACGGCGATCAGGATATCGACGCCTATGAATCGCAGACGATCCTTGTAACGGAAGACGCTACGCCTCAGGATCTGCCGCCTGTAAAGAGACC
>CADBOC010000149.1 GCA_902796175.1 Oscillospiraceae bacterium
CTGCGCATGGCGGCGGTGCGGCACGTCGGGGACGACGTGCCCTACGGAATAAGGCGGCCGCCGTGCGGCTTGGGGAATGCCCTACGCACGGCAGCGCTCGACAGCGATATTGCGCCTCATGCCCGCAGGCAAATCACGGCCCCCAAGTCCCATTCATGACCGCAGGTCAATTCACGCGCCGACAGGCGCAATTCATTGACGGGCGACAGCCCGCCGATTCCGTTACGCTTCCTTCACCAGCTTCGGATAGACCGCGAGGGCGGCGAGGGTGAGCGAAAAGGCGATCACGGCGCCGACGGTCACGTCGCTTAAGTAATGCGCGCCCATCACAAGGCGGGTATAGGCGACGACGCCGGTGTAGACGAAGGGGACGGCGAAGCACGCCCATTGGCGTTTGCGGCAGTTCCGGCTCAGCGCGGGCAGGAACATCGCCAAAAACGACATGCCTGCCCCGGCGGCGTGGCCGCTTGGGAAGGATTTGTCGCCGGTAAAGCCGTTTATCACGTAAAAGGGCGTAAAGCCCGCGTACCCGGCGGCCGCGGAGAGATCGCGGAAGCGCACGCGCCCCCAGAGCGCCTTGCCGCCCTCCACAAGCAGGAGCTGGGCCGCCATCACGGCGACGGCGACAAGCGAGAGCACGATCAGCGGCTGCTTAAGCTTTTTCGGGACGTTTATAAACCGGGAGATGAACAGCAGGCAGAGCCCGAAGCCGACACCGTAGAGCAGGCTGAAGACCAAACGGTTTTCCTCAACAAAAAAGTGCTTGCCGAGGTAATAGCCGAGATAGGCGCTGCCCCCGAGGCTCAAGAGCGCCCCGCCGACGCGCTGCCACCGCTTTTTGCAGAGCAGGCAGAGGAACGCGCCGGCGACGGGGCAGATGAGGCGCGAGGGGATCTCCCCCGTAGACCGGAACCAGACGGCGAAGGCGTTTTCGGGGTTATACAGCGCGACGTCGAGCTTCAGATCGAAGAACGCGGCGCAGACGAGCGCCGCCGCCGCAAAGACGTAGAATACAATGATACAGGGACGGTATTGCCTGAGCATACTGCTCCCTCCTTCAGATAAGCGGCCGCAGCGCCTGCGGCGCAGAGATACCGCTTTCGTATTCGCCGTCGCCGCAAAACCGGCGGGCGTTACAAATTGTTTTTTAACCGAAAACGGGAAGTTTCCGGTTACATGAAAACCCCGCGTTTCGGGGAAGCGCGAACGGCTCAGCCCATGCTGTCCCGCATCAGGCGGATCATCCCCTCTGCGGAGGTCAACGCGTTATAGTCCTCGTAACGCGTTTCCACCGTTCTGACCGCCCGCGCGATGGTCTCCTTCGAGGCGAGTGCCATATAATCGCCATCGGGGTCTTGCTGAAAGACGGCAAAGCTGCCGTCGGGCTCGGCGTGCGTCAAACGGAACGTCGTCGCTCCCCGCCAATTCGACAGGGAGAACACGTTCGCGTCATAGGCGAGATACTCCCAATCAGGTGAATCCGTCAGCCCCTCATAATCGACCCCGTTCTCATCGAATCTCGCGAGGCGGAACGTATTGCCGGAAGTGTTTTTTAAGACAAAGCCGTCGATATCGTCCAAGCCGATCCCGTAGATATAGCCGTCGCCGTCGGCCAGTCTTCGGATGCTGGTGGCGTCCAGCGGGCCCGGCTGCGCGGAGCCCTGATCGGGGCCGTAGCAGGGCGCGCCGAACACGCTCTCGGGCTCAGCGGACGGCGTACCGCCGTCGTCCCGGTCCTCATCCGGGACTTCCGTTTCATAGGCGTAGCCCTCCGTCTCAACGGCCTCCGTCTCATAACCGTAGGCCGCCGTCTCAACGGCATCCGCCTCAAAGCTCTTCTGCCCGGCCTGCGCTTCGGCGCTTTCGCCGACGCGTTCGCCCGTTTTCAGGTCGATGTACACCTGTTCGCCGTTTTCCAGCGTGATGCAGGCGGTTTGCGAGGCAGCATCCTCTTCGGTTTTGCCGCACGCGGAAAGGCTCCCGGCCAGCAGGGCCGCCGCCACGGCGGCAAGCAGTATGCGTTTTGTTCTCATGGTCTCAC
>CADBOC010000150.1 GCA_902796175.1 Oscillospiraceae bacterium
ATATGGAATATGAGATCGACGCGCTCCTGGAGCGCGTAAAACGGATCCACTTTATCGGGATCGGCGGCGCGGGCATGTGCCCGCTGGCGGAGATCCTGCACGCGAAGGGCTACCTGCTCTCCGGTTCAGACAACAACGAGAGCGACACGCTGGCGCGCATCCGGGCGCTCGGCATCCCGGTGGTGCTGGGGCAGAAGGCCGAAAACATCGGCGACGCCGAAATGGTCGTGTATACGGCGGCGCTGCTGCCCGATAACCCGGAGCTGGTCGCGGCGAAGGCCTCGGGCGTGCCGACCTTTGAGCGCTCCAAGCTTTTCGGCGCGGTAACGCGCAAATTCAACAACTGCATCGGCGTGTGCGGCACCCACGGCAAAACGACCACCACCTCCATGCTGACCCAGATGCTGCTGGGCGCGGGGATCGATACCTCCGCCGTGATCGGCGGAAAGCTGCCCCTCATCGGCGCGAACGGCCGCACCGGCACGGCGGATATGCTGGTGTGCGAGGCCTGCGAATTCGCGAACACGTTTCTGGATCTCAGCCCCAGCGTCGCCGTGATCCTGAACATAGACGGCGACCATCTTGAGTTTTTCAAGACCATGGATAACCTGATCGCCTCCTTTACGAGGTTCGCGTCTCTGGCGACGGACTGCGTGATCTACAACGGCGACGACGAAAAAACGGTGCGGGCGGTCGATGCTTCCACAGCGAAAAACCGGATCACCTTCGGTTTTTCCGAGAAGAACGACTGGTACGCCGCCGATATCCGCATGGAGCGCGGCGCGTTCCCGGCGTTCCGCCTCATGTTCCGGGGCGAAGACCGGGGCGAGGTGCGCCTGAATGTGCCGGGCAGGCACAACGTGCTCAACGCCCTTGCCGCGATCGCGGCGGCGGAGCACGCCGGCGCCGCGCTTCCGCCGGCGATCGAAGCGCTGGAGGCTTTCGGCGGCGCGGGCAGGCGTTTCGAGATACTGGGGCAGTTTGACGGTATCACGGTGGCGGATGATTACGCCCACCACCCGGCGGAGCTGAAGGTGACGCTGGAGGCCGCGAAAAAAATGGAATATAAGCGCGTGTGGGCGGTGTTCCAGCCCTTTACCTTCTCGCGCACCTATATGCTGCTCGACGATTTCGCGGATGTGCTGAAGATCGCCGATAAGGTCGTGCTCACCGAGATCATGGGCTCGCGCGAGGTGAACACCTACGATATCCACACCGAGCAGCTCGCCGAAAAGATCGACGGCAGCGTCTGGTTCCCCTCCTTCGATACCATCGCGCAGTATCTCTACGAAAATCTGGAAAGCGGCGACCTTGTCATCACCCTCGGCTGCGGAGACGTGTATAAGATCGCTAAACAGCTGATCGCGAAATACCAGGCCCGGGCCTGAACAAA
Organism: Oscillospiraceae bacterium; assembly: GCA_902796175.1. Lineage (GTDB taxonomy): Bacteria > Bacillota > Clostridia > Oscillospirales > Acutalibacteraceae > RUG806. Next base: position 1,394 of record CADBOC010000150.1, read on the forward strand.
CAGATAAAGAAAGGACGTACCCGTTATGCAGAAGCTCATCTTTTTCTTCACGACCCTGGCGGCGCTCTTTACCTCCATCTTCGGCGGCTTTTCCGAGACGAAGGCGAACGTGACCTTCATCGGCCACCGCGGCTATTCCTTCCGCTATCTTGAAAACACGGAGGAGGCCTTCATCGGCGCGGCGAAGCACGGCTCCGGCGGCGCTGAGACCGACGTGCGCGTCACCTCCGACGGCGTTCTGGTCTGCTCGCACGACGGCGAGGTGACCCTCAAAGACGGCACCGTGCTCGCCATCGCGGACCACACCTATGAGGAGCTGACGGCCCAGCCCCTGCGCAACTTAAAGACCTTTACAAAGCTCTACCTCTGCACCTTCGAGCGCTACCTGCAGATCATGGCGGAAAACGATATGATCTGCTTTGTGGAGTTCAAGGGCGCGTTCACCGAAGAGAATATCAAAAAAGCCTTTGATATGGCGGCGGAGGTCTACGACCTGTCGAAATGCCCGCTGCAGAGCTATAATATGGATAACCTGAAAATGGCGCGCGCCCTTTTTCCGGAGCTGCCGATCATGCTGACCTGCAACGAGCATAACGCCGACGTGGATGAAGCGCTCTCTCTCGGCTTTTCTATCGATATGGATCTGAACGGCCTTACGAAAGAGACCGTTGAGCAGTTCCATAACGCCGGACTTGAAGTCGGCGCCTGGACCGCGAACACCCGCGCACAGATCGCCTACTGCCTGAGCCTCGGCGTCGATTACATCGAATCTGACGTATACGCAAGATAAAAACAAACGCAAAAAATGAGACCGCCGTTCTCCCTCTCGACGCTGGGAAGGGACGACCGGCGGTCTTTTGGCGATCAGGATTGACTTTTGTTTGAAGTGACGGTATAATATAAGTGCACTTCGGATCGCCGTTTTTTTAGGAGGGAACATGCAGTATATTCACCGTGAGCTTGAGAGAAAGTTTTTGGAAGCGGATCGGTTTTTCAAAGCCGTTCTTGTGATCGGCGCCAGACAGGTGGGAAAATCAACGATGCTGAAGGAACTGGCAAAAAAGCAGAGCCGAACCGTTGTGACCATGGATAACGACTTTATCCGGGAGCTGGCGCTGCGCGATCCCCGTCTGTTTTTTCAGACGTATAAGCCTCCGATCCTGATCGATGAGATCCAGAAAGCGCCGGGGCTTCTGGAGCATATAAAGATCATGTGCGATGAAAGCGAGGAGCGGGGCAGATTCTGGCTGACCGGATCTCAAAGAAAGAAGATCATGGAGAGATCCCGTGAAACACTTGCCGGCCGCATTGGCATCCTTCGGCTTTACGGCCTTTCGTACCGGGAGAAGCAGGGGATCCTGGATCCGGCGCCGCTTGATTTTTCCATGGATTGCCTGATGAAGCGAAAAGAGCTTTTGCCCGACAACGACATTATCGACGTATTCGAACACATCTGGAAGGGCGGTTTTGCGGACGTTCAGAACGCGTCCGGAGAAATGGCGCAGACGTACTATCAGTCCTATATCGACAATTATCTGATCGCGGACGCGGTGAACGACGAAGGCATAACGGATATCGACGGGTTCAAGCGGTTCATCCGCGCCGCAGCCGCGCTCGTCGGAAATCTGGTAAACTACAGAACGCTTGGCGAGGCGGCGGGCGTTTCCGATCAGACCGCAAGAAAGTGGCTCGGGATCCTTCAGGATATGGACGTCGTCTATCTTCTTGAGCCGTATTCGAACAATGAGCTTCAGCGCCTGATCAAAACGCCGAAGCTGTATTTCTGCGATACCGGCCTTTGCGCGTACCTCACGCGGTGGCTGACCGCGGATTCCCTCAGAGAGGGCGCGGCGAGCGGACATTTTTATGAAAATTATGTCGTCATGGAGCTGGTCAAAAACTATGCCTACGCCAGAGACAACGCCCTTCTGAGCTTCTACCGCGACGACAACACCAAAGAGATCGACGTATTTGTTGAAGAGAACGGCATGATCCACCCGCTTGAGATCAAGAAAAGCGCGAATCCCGAAAAGAAGGAGATCCGCAAGTTCAGCGTGATCGAAAAAACCTCCCTGAAGCGCGGGAACGGAGGGATCGTTTGTATGTTCCCGTCGCCGTTCCCGATCGATCAGACGAATAGTTTGATACCGAGTAATCTGATCTGACCGGATCTTATCCGTATGGCCGGAGCGCAAAAAAAAACGTGCCGCTTTGGAAATACTCCCTTGAAAATAAAAACAAATTGTTATCTCCTACCTTTTCATTGTTACCTGCTACACGGCGTGTACCGTGATCCCGGGGTCGGTCAGGTACGATACCTTTCTCGCGCCGGTCTCGTCGGTCCGTATCACGACGGTGATGTTCCCCCACGGGGTGCCGAGGGTGCCGCTCACGTTCTTCAGCGCGGGCAGGTTCGCGGGGCGGATGGTCACGTCCCGGTAGCCCGGGCGGTCCTGATAGCGGCGGATCCCGAGGATCTCGCTGAACAGGTATTCCGTCACCGCGCCGAACATCGGGTGGCAGAGACTGGCTTCTCCGTTCCAGTTCTCCCACAGATTCATCGCGCCCTGCTTTTTCATGTTGAAGAAGGATGCCTCTCCCTCGTTCGTCAGCAGCTTGCAGGCGAGATCCGCGTAGCCCTCGCGGAACAGCACGCGGATCAGCACGTCGGTGCCGAAAATGCCGGTGTCGAAGGTCCCGAGCTCCCGGTAGCGCGCCGCCAGCAGACCGATGGTGCGGCTGTCGCCGAGGCCGATATCCACAGCGAACGCGTCAGCCGCCTGCACGCCGTTTAAGAAGGAGCCTGTGCTTTCGTCAAAAAACCGCTTTGTGAAAACGGCGCGTTCCTCTGCGGCAAGACGCGCGTAGTCTCGCGCCACCGCCTCATACCCCAGTATTTCGGCCGTCTCGCGGCAGATATCCGCGCATTTGATATAAAACCAGGTATTCACAAAGGGCTCCGGCAGCAGCACCTTGCCCGGCGCGCACCAGTCGCCGAGGCACCAGCCCTTCTCCTCTTCACGAACCACAAGGCCGTTCTCGCAGCGAGAGGCCATGTATCGCATATAGCCCTGCATGGAGGACCACGCGTCCTTCAGCGCGTTTATGTCGCCGTAGAACTGATAATACCGGTACGGCACGATCACCGCCGCGCCGCCCCAGCCGCCGGGACCGCCGCCGCCGCCGTAGAAGGGCGCGGTGTGCTGCACGTGGCCGCTGCGTATATCCTGACAGTCGCGTATGTCGCGCATCCATTTGCGGTACATCTCTCTCGCGTCGTACACGCTCATAACGGCCCCCGCTGTCAGCTGCCCGTCGCCGGTGTAGCCGAGCCGCTCGCGGTGCGGGCAGTCTGAGGGAACCGAGCCGTGTACGTTCGCTTCCTCCGTGCGGCAGAAGGCCTCAAACAGCCAGTTGAGCGTTTCGTTCGAGCAGTGGAAACGGCTGATTCGTTTGAGGGGCGTCTGCACCTTTACAAAGCGTTTGAGCGCGGCGGTGCCGGTCAGCTCGATGTAGCGCGAGGCGTGCCAGAGAAAGCGCGGGCGCAGCTCCGTTTCTGCGAATTCTTTTGAAAATACGAACACGTCGCGCTGGCCTCTCCACGCCCCGCCGGTCGGGTCAAAATCCAGAGAGCCGTCCGCTTCGATGCGGTCCGCGTAGCGTAAGACGGCCATCGTGTTCTCGCCCGCGTCCGCGTCGCCCACGATCACGGGAACGCCTGCCGCGATCTCGCCGAGGTCGTAGAGCTTGCGGTCGCCCGTTCGCCTGATGAGGCGCGGGGCGATCTCGCCGCAGTCCCGGTCCGCCGGGAAATCCGCTTTCATATAGAAGGTGAGGGGCTGCCCGGCCGCGGCCGGTACGCGCCAGTCCGCTTCGCCGGCGTTGGGCTCGTTCCAACCCTTTACATAGCGGGTATAGTCGTGGTATTCGCCGTAGTAGAGGCTTGACTGCAGAATGTGGCTTGGCCGCCAGCGGGTGTTCGCGGCCGAGGAGCGCAGCTCCTTTGTAACGCCCGCGTGGTCCGTCAGCACAAGGCGGAAGAGCAGATATTTGTCGCCCCACTTCGGCACGCCCTCGGCGGGGTTCCGGTTGTCGCCGTACCAGCCGTTGCCGATGTGCGCCGAGAGCACGTTGTCGCCGCCCGTCAGAAAGCTCCGCACGTCGTAAACGTAGTAGTAGACGCGGTGCGACATCTTGTCGTAGATGGGGTATGAAAGCCCCGACAGCTCCCGCTGCTCATAGTCGCTCATGGGCGGGATCAGTCTGTCCTCCGTCAGCGCTCTGCCGTTGAGATAGGGCTCAAAATAGCCGAGCGCGGTGATATAGAGCTTCGCTTGAGCCGCTTCGCCGGCGCGGAACACGGTGCGGGTCATCACCGCGTCGGTATCCCGGTCGAAGCAGAGGCGTTCACAGCCGTCAAATATAAGGCTCCTGTGCACCGTAAAGCATTCGGCTCCCTCCGCCGAGCGGTAGCATACGCCGTCGGCGCAAAAGCGCTTCATCTCAAAGAGCGGCAGCGCCGCGGCGGGGATTCGTACGGTCACCTCGTCCTTGCCCGCGTTCCGGTACCCCGTTACCAGCGTCTCGACGTCGTCCGCCGTAACGGAGGGCGCCGCGCATACGGCGCCCCCCGCGTCTCTGTAGAAAGGCATGTTCATCATGGCTTTACTCCGCCTGCTCCGGGATCAGGGTGAAGGAGAAATCATACCCCTCGGCAGCGTTCAGCCGGTATTCCGCGCGGGTATCGGGGCCGCAGCTCGAGGAGCCTATGCCGCGCAGCGCGCCGTCCAGCGACAGGAAGGTCGCGGAGCAGGGCGTAAGATCCTCCTGGTGGCCCGCTTCGTCGATCATGCGCTGCGAGACGTGATGCGCGCTGAAGGCAAAGCGGTCGTCCGCGTAAACGGTGAGGGCGGCGCCGCCTGCAGAGGCAAGGCGCAGCCACTTCGTGTCGCAGTGCACGCCCGATTCCTGCGGGTATACGTATGGCTCAAGCATCTTCGAGACCGCGTCGTCATAGATCCCGACCGTGGCCTGCGCGTTGAAGTCGGGCATGTTTTCGGCGGGGCCTCTGCCGTAGTAGCGAACGGCTTCCAGATCCTCCGCCAGCTCCAGCGTTACGCCGAAGCGAGGCAGGTCGGTCACCGCCTTCTCTGAGAGAACGGCAAGAGAGGCCTTCACCTCTATCGCGCCGCGGGCGGAGATACAGTAGCGTAAGGCAAAGGCGTAGAGCGCCCGGCGGCCGTAACGCAGGTCAAAGACCGCGTCGATCAGCACCTCGCCGTCGTCAAGGGATACGTCAAAGCTTTTGAGCTGTTTTCTGAGCCTGTTCAGGCCGCCCTTCTTCCACTCGTCGCGCTTCGCGGCGTCGTTGTCGATCAGGGCGCGGTAGAGGTTCGGCTGCAGGCCCGCCGCCTCCACGGCGGGGGTGGCGAGCAGCTCTTTGCCGCAGACCTCATAAGAGGTCAGGTCGCCGGTCGCGGCGTCAAATACGCAGCGGCCGTTTTCAAAGCGAACCGTCACGATCCCGTTCTCGCTCTCGGCGGCGATCTTCGGGCCGATCTCAATGTCGTAGGTCAGCGGTACGTCGTTCAGCGTGAGCTGCTCAGAAGCGAGCACGCGGTCTTCGTTCATATCCACATAGGTGAAGTCGATGTGGCAATCGCGGTCGGGGTCCGGCTCTCTGTGCCCGATGGCAAAGCACTCCGCGCCCATCGGGGGCAGAACGGGTGTAAGGGAGCCGGTCTCCACCGCCTCGCCGTTGAAGCGCAGGGTCCAGTCCACGCGGATATAGGCAGAGTCGCGGAATCGGTTCGTGTTTTCGAAGCAGTACAGGTTTTTGCCCGCGGCCGAGGCGCGCAGAGGCCGGTAGACGGCGCGCATCTCCTTCGCGCCGGTATGCAGGCTTCGGTTGCCGTAAACGAGACCGTCCACACAGAAGTGGCCGTCGTGCTGCTTTTCGCCGTGGTCCCCGCCGTAGGTGTAGCGGTATTTGTATTTTTTGTCGTTCTCGGGGTGCCAGACCGCGTGGTCCGCCCACTCCCATATGCAGCCGCCCATCGAGTTATCCCAGGCGTAGATCAGATCCCAGTATTCATCAAGGTTGCCGGGGCCAAGGCCCATCGCGTGCGCGTACTCGCAGAGGAAGAACGGGTATTTGCCGTATTCGCGGCAGACGCGGTCGTTCCGTTTGCGCTTGCCCGCCATCATCAGTTCCATGTTCTCGGTGCTGGTATACATCTCCGAGATCACGTCGTAGTGGAAGCGCCTGGTGTTTACGACGCCCTCGTAGTGTACGGGGATCGTAGTGCCGGTCGATTTTAAGAACTGATAGCACGCGTCCTGGTTCTTGTAGCCGCCGGCTTCGTTCCCAAGGCTCCACATGGCGATCGACGGGTGACTGCGGTCGCGGTAATACATGCGCTTTACGCGGTCCACGTAATGCGCCTGCCACTTCGGGTCGTGGCTGATAAAGTTGATGTCGCCGGCCATCTCCCAGCAGCCGTGGGTCTCGATGTCCGCCTCATCCACGATATACAGACCGTAGAGATCGGCGAGGGTCAGGAAAAACGGATCGGGCGGGTAGTGGGAGGTGCGCACCGCGTTTACGTTCAGGCGCTTCATCAGGCGGATATCGGTCTCCATGTCCTCAAAGGTCATTGCGTAGCCTGTCTTCGGGTGGGTGTCGTGGTGGTTCACGCCCTTGAATTTTACGGGCTGCCCGTTAAAACGGTATACGCCGTCTTCGATCGTTACGGTCTTAAATCCGGTGAGATTCCGCACGGTCATGGTTTCGCCCGCGGCGCTTTCCAGCGTGATATAAACGGTATAAAGGGTCGGGATCTCGGCGTTCCATTCGGTGACGCTGTTTACGCCGAGGTCCACCGTGTTCTTTCCGGCTTCGGCCTTCACCATGTCCGCGGCGAGGGTCGTTCCGTCCGGCGCGATCAGCTCCGCTTTCAGGAAACCGTCGGGCTCGCCCCTGATCTCCGCTTCCACGGCGACGGCGTAGCCGTTCTCCGCTTTTTCGGATCTTATGGCGTAATCGTAAAGGAACGCGTCGGGGTAGGTCGTGAGCAGTACGTCGCGGAAGATCCCGTTCTCGCGGAACATATCCTGCGCCTCTAAAAACGTGCCGTTGCACCACTTGTACATCACGACTACAAGCTCGTTCGCGCCGCTCTGGCAGTAGGGGGTAACGTCGAACTCCGCCGAGTTGTGGCTGCCCTCGGAATAGCCGGCAAAGCTGCCGTTTAAGTACACGGCGATGTTGTTCGCCGCGCCGAGGAACGTAAGATAGCGGACCCGGCCGGCGTCCGGCAGGTCGAAAAAGCGCCTGTACACGCCCACGGGCATATCGGCGGGCACCTCGGGGGCCATGGTCTTGATCTCATAGGGGCAGTTGAGGTACACGGGTTCCTGATATCCGTTTCGCTGCCAGTCGCCGGGCACGGGGATGCGGTCGAACTGCACCCTGAGCGTGTCGAGCTTGTCGGGCAGCCGGCGGGCGGAGCTCCAGAATTTGAAATCCCATTCCCCCGAGAGGCAGACCGTCATGTCGGAGGCGTACCGCTCTTTTCTGACGTCCGTCGCCGCGAGCGTTTCCCGCGAGGAATAGGGAACGGCGTAGGCGCGGGGAGCGGCCTTGTTTACTTCAAAGACGGAGAAATCGCTGTGCAGATCTTTTTTCGGAAAATAGATCATACCGGTCATCCTTTTCAATTTGTTTTATTTTTTCCATGATACCATAGTTTTGCCTGCGTTACAAGAAAAAGTTTTTGCGTTACGGTTGACAAAACGCTTTTTTTATTCAATAATAATAGCATAGTATCGAGCGAAACGGGAGAGAGATATGAATCGTTTTTTTGTAAGGGCGGTCGGCGCGGCCCTTGCCTCAGCCGTGCTGTTTACCTGCGGCGCCTGCCGCAAAAAACAGGAGGATCCCACCGCCATGCCCTACGTCTACCAGCCGCGCGAGAGCCAGACTGCCGAGGGCGAGACGGCCGCCGCCGTGCCCTTCACGGTGAATAAAAACTGGCAGCAGAATTTTACCCTGCAGTACCGCTATTTCGACCGCTCGCAGGGCGAAGAGACCGTGCACATCCGCGAGACCCGCACCGAAGACGCCTTTGCCGCCGAATATACCGATGAGGGAGATATCCTCTATTACAAAGAGAACGGCGCGAACATCGATTATTACCTGATCCTCAAAGAGGGAGAGAACGTCCACTCCCTTATCAAGCGCAAGAAGATCGGCGATCTTTCCAGCACCTTTATGAAGCTCTCTGACGTCAGCGCCGAAATGCCGCTGCTCTCGAACGTGATGTATATGTACGATGAGGAGATCGGCGGCAGAACGTGCAAAAAATATATCCAGCGCGCCTATGAGAGCGGCAAGGCGAAAGAGACCGTCTACGTCTGGGTGGATTCCGAATACGGCTTTGCCGCGAAGTGCGAGGGCTACGACGAAAACGGGCAGCTCAAGATCAGCTGGGAGGTCACCCAGTTCAGGACCGGCGGCGTAACGGACGCAGATATCCGCGTCAATCCGTCGGCGTATACCTTTACCGAACGGGAGGGGGCCGAAACGCAGTGAACGTCTACGATTTTGACGATACGATCTACCGGGGCGAGAGCTCATTGGATTTCTTTTTCTTCTACGTCAGAAAAACGCCGTGGCTCATAAAGTATATCCCAAAGGTCTTCTACGCGCTTTTCCGCTACAAGCTCGGCAAAATGACCGTGGAGCAGGCGATCGCGCAGTACGCCTCCTTTGTGGAGGATTACCTCAAAAACATCGAGGACCTTGGGGCGGACGCCGTCGAATTCTGGGACGGCCACATGCATAAGATCAAGCCCTTTTATAAAGAGCTGCAGCAGCCGGACGACGTGATCGTGACGGCCTCGCCCGAAAACACCATGCGCGAGATCTGCAGGCGTCTCGGCGTCCGCCGCTGCGTCGGCAGCCTCATCGACGAAGAGACGGGCAGAATCACCCGTCTTTGCATGCGTTCCCATAAGATCCCGGCGTTTTTAGAGGCGTTTCCGGACGCCGAGATCGATTCGTTTTATACAGACAGCCCCAAAAACGACGCGCCGATGATCGAAATGGCGAAGCACGCGTTTGTCGTAAAGGGGAATAAAATAAAGCAGATCAAATAAGGAGAAAAAGCTATGTCAGTACGCAACATTCCGTTCGATCAGGTCAAGATTACCGGCGGCTTCTGGGCGCAAAAGCAGCGTATGAACCGTGAAACGACCGTGTTTTCCGTGGAGCGGCGCTTTCGCGATACCGGCCGCTTTCAGGCCTTTAAGCTGACCTGGAAGCCGGACGGCGAAGAGCCGCAGCCGCATTTCTTCTGGGATTCCGACATCGCGAAATGGGTCGAAAGCGTCGCGTACATCCTGAAGACAGAAAAGGACGAGGCCCTCTACCGTTCCGCCCGCGAGGTGATCGACGATCTGATCGCCGGGCAGTGCGAGGACGGGTATTTCAATATTTACCACCAGATCGTCCATCCCGAAGAGCGCTTCAAGGACCGCGATCACCACGAGCTTTACTGCCTCGGCCATCTGATCGAGGCGGCGCTGGCGTGGCGGCAGGCCACCGGGGAAGAGGACTTTCTGCAGGCGCTGGACCGTTACATCGACCTTGTGATCCGCGTTTTCACCGTGGAGCGCTCCGCCGCCTTCGTGACCCCGGGGCATGAGGAGATCGAGCTTGCCCTTTTAAAGCTTTACGAGGCGCGGCCGGATCCGAAATATCTATCCCTCGCCATGTTCTTCCTCGATGAGCGCGGCAAGGCGGATCCCGTTCTCGGCAACTGGGCGCGGGGCATGTACAACCAGAGCCACCTGCCTGTGCGCGAACAGGCGACCGCTGAGGGCCACTCGGTGCGCGCCGGGTATCTCTATACCGCCATGGCGCACGCCGCGCGGCTCACGGGCGACGAAACGCTGCTCTCTGCCTGCAAAAAGATCTTCGACGACATCGTCTGTCATAAAATGTACCTCACCGGCGGGGTGGGGTCGAGCTGCCACGGCGAGGCCTATACCATCCCCTACGATCTGCCGAACGACGTGGCCTACGCCGAGACCTGCGCCGCCATCTCTCTCGCGTTCTTCGCCGCCCGCATGCAGGAGATCGAGCCGGAGGCGAAATACGCGGACGCCGTCGAGCGCGTGCTTTATAACGGCATGCTCTCCGGCGTCTCCCTCGACGGCAAGAGCTTTTTCTACGAGAACCCGCTGGAGATCCGCCTCGCGGACCGCCGCCGCAATGTCTCCGTCACAGGCGGCGACCGTCTTCCCATCACCCAGCGGCTCGAGGTATTCGGCTGCTCCTGCTGCCCTCCGAACGTCACCAGGGTGCTCGCGTCTCTTGGCGGCTGGGCCTTTTCCGCGGATGAAAGCCGCGTCTTTCTGCACCAGTATATGCCCTGTACCGCAAGCTTTGACGGCGTGCGCGTTACGGTGGAGACCGCATACCCGGCAGAGGGAAAAATCGCCGTACATATCAAAGGCGCGAAGGGCAGAACGCTTTATCTCCGTATCCCCGGCTGGTGCCGCGCCCATACCCTCGAAGGGGAGACCGAGGTCGTGAACGGCTACGCCGCCGTCCCCGTGACCGAAGACGAGCAGACCTTCGTCCTCACCCTTGAGATGGAGCCGGTCTTCGTCTCGGCGAACCCCGCCGTCTCGGCGGACGCCGGCAAGGTCGCCCTGACCTTCGGACCCCTCGTATACTGCGCCGAGGGCGTCGACAACGACGTCTCTCTCCCCGCATTCCGCATCAACGTACGCGGCAGCATCACCGAAGCTTTCGCGCCCGAATACAGCGCGCCTGTTTTTACCGTCGCCGGCTTTGTCCCCGCCCCCTCCGACGCGCTCTACGCCCCCGCCGCGCCGGAACGCGAAGACCTGATCGAGAAGAACCTGAAAATGATCCCCTATTTCGCCTTCGCCAACCG
>CADBOC010000151.1 GCA_902796175.1 Oscillospiraceae bacterium
AAACAGGTTCCCAACAGGAGACCGGGCTTGTTGAAGAGAACAATTCCCGGCGCGAGATCGGGGAGGACGGTTATTACACCACGCGCAAGGAACGGATCGATCAAACGCCCGTCGAAGGATGGGAGGGGGAGAGAGGGGAATCCCGGTATATCCCGACTTCCGAAGCGGCGCGGGAGATCCTCAAAGACAACGGACTGGAGGGGATCGAATACAAAAACGGCGTACCGGATTTTTCACCCTGCGCCGTTGAATCCGTAGAGATCGACAACATGACGGCCGACAGATATGACAATTTCAGGCAGTGCCGTGAGAAGATCGCCGAAAAATGGAACGCCGAGGGGCGCGACGGGCGAACGGACTGGACTGCCCGCGACGTGGAGCAATGGCAGAAAGAGAATCATTATGTGATACACGAATGCAGCGACCAAAAGACCTGCCAGATGGTCCCCGAAGAAGTGCATGAATCGTGCAGGCATTCCGGGGGCGTAGCAGAATGCAAGCACAGAGACAGCAATGTCGAGGATCCCTCGCTGAAAGGAGGCAAGTTCGATGAGTAAGATCAGGATCTGGGGCAGAGAATTCGATCTCGATCCGATCTATGACTGTTACCCCGGCGAAACGGTGATGCCGGAGCAGCTCAACGCGGCGGAGGCGTTTTTCCGGGAGGGGGAGCGGATCCTTGACGAGGCGCTGCCGCGGGTAAAGGATTACTGTCTGGCGCGAAACGGGAGAGAGATCGGGGAAGAGGCGATCGGGAACATCTTCAGATACGTGATGCCGACCTCTGTCTTTGTAAAACGGACCGGTCCCGAAACGCGTCTTGTCGCGCTGCTGTGCGAATACAGGTTTGATCCGGAGCACGGCCTCGCGGTCGTATTCAGCGACAACAGCTTCGATGAGATCGGTCCCCAGGATATCATTCTCTGAACGAAAAGCGGATCTTTCAAAACGGCAAAGAAGGGGGCTGGCGTTTGAAGCCCCCGCGCAAACAGGGCGCCCCGAACGTCTGATCGTTCGGGGCGCCCCGTATCCGGTTCGGGGATCCGCATTGGCGGCGGGAAGACTATGTGGGAAAGGATAAAAGACGAAAACGGGGAGAAGCAGCGTTTCGGCACGGGAGCGCTGTGCGCTCCGGGGCGAGGCTGTGCTTTGGCAGATCTGACGGCTACCCCCCGATCGGGATCAGCACGTTCGCCGTAAAGGTCCCGTTTTCCGTTTCGAGGGTCAGCGAGCCGCCGAGGCTTTTCGCGGCGTCGCGCACGTTTCTGAGACCGAAGCCGTGCAGGCGGCGGTTCCCCTTGGTTGTTGCGGGGGAGCCGTCGGCGGCGCGTTTGATCTGCCCCGCGGTCGGGTTTCTGACCGAAAAGAGCAGGCTCTGTCCCTCGGCGGCGGCGGAGACCCCGATCAGGCGGTCGGTCCCTTCCGGCAGCAGGCGGCAGGCCTCGGCGGCGTTATCGAGCAGATTCCCCGCGATCACGCACAGGCGCGTCGGGTCGATCCCTTCGGCGGGGATGCGGCCCCGGAATACGATCCGTATGCCGTCGGGGGCCGTGGCGGCGGCCTTGGCGGAGAGCAGGGCGTTTACCGCGGCGTTGCCGGTGACGAACGCCGGCATGCCGGCGGCGGCCGCCCCGGTCAGGGCTGAGACGTAGCGCCTCGCGCCCTCGATATCCCCCTCCGTGAGCAGCGCTTCCAGCACGATCGTGTGGTTTTTGAAATCGTGGCGGAAGCGCCGCAGGCTCTCGTCCGTACCCGCAAGCTCCGTTCCCCCCGCGAGCAGCTCGCTCATGCGGCCGAGCAGCTCATCCCGGGCCGCTGTCAGGCGCAGGGCGCGGTAGGCGAACCACAGAACGGAAAAGAGCATCAGGCAGGCCGAAACGGCGTACATGGCGTTGTACCACGCCTCGCTCACGCCGTAATCGCGGTAATAGCAGGCAAGCTCAAAGAGCAGCATCACACCGACGACGGCCGGGGGGATCTGGGCGAAGACGCCCGCGGCGATCCGCGGCCCGCCTCTTTTGCCGGCCGCGAGCGCCGCCGCGGTCAGCGCCGCCGCCAGCGCGGCGCGAAAGGCGTATTCCGATACGGCGTTCCTGCCGATGAGCGGGGCCGTAAAGGTCCACAGCATGTCGGCGGTGCAGAACAGCAGCAGAAACAGCCGCACGGTTTTGCCGGGCGGCGTTCCTCTGAGCGCCGCGAAGGGCGCGGCGAAGCAGCAGAGGTTCGAGACGAACTCGCGCTCCTCCGTACCCGGCAGAACAAAAAAAGCCGCGGCCGGTATCAGCGCAGCGGCGGCCGAGACGGCCGCGGCGCAGACTTTGCCCCGCGTTTTCAGGCGCAGTGCGTCGGCGCAGATCAGCAGAAAGGCGACGGCCCACAGCAGCGACTGCAGGGTGTAGAGCGGCAGCGCCGCAAACGCTTCCTTCGGCAGTTCCATAGGGGACCTCCCTTCCCGGTTTTTTATTTGACAGGAAACTTCTCGTTTCCTGTCAAATAAAAAGATTGTAACGCCCGCCGATTTTGCCCTTCGGGCTCAGGCGTG
>CADBOC010000152.1 GCA_902796175.1 Oscillospiraceae bacterium
CCCCGTGCCCGGCATACCCGTTCTGCGCGAGGTGGCCGAAGGGCCCGAAAGCCTTACGGTGATCGAGGATTTTGTGAACGATCCCTCTCTTGAAACGCTGCTCGGGATGGGCGTTACCTTCTCTGAACGGCAGGCGAAGGACGTTCTGCTTTCGCTGTGCCAGATCGTGCGGCGGCTGCATGAGGCTGAGCCCCCGATCGTACATCGGGATATCAAGCCCGCGAACGTCCTTTTGTCGGAGGAAGGCCGCGTGACGCTCATCGATCTCAACGCCGCAAAGCCCGTAACGCCCGGGGCCGGGCAGGATACGGTGCTGATGGGCACCGTCGGCTACGCCGCCCCCGAGCAGTTCGGCTTCGGCGCATCCGGCCCCGCCGCGGATATCTACGCCCTGGGCGTTCTGTATAACGTGCTGCTTACGGGCTGCCTGCCGCGCGAGCGGCTGGCGGAGGGCGAGGCGGGCCGGATCGTTACGGCCTGCACGCAGATGGATCCCGCGGGGCGTTTCCCGAGCGTGGAGGCGCTGATGCGGGCGCTCTCGCCCGGGGCGTCCGACGCGCCGGAGCGCCGGGCGGGGCCGCGCCGGTTCGCGCCGCCCGGCTTTCGCGGCAGGGAACCGATCGTGTACGTGCTGGCCTCGGCCGGATACCTGATCCTGTTCTGGGGCGTTTTTTCCTATCAGAACCCGGAGCTTAACGCGCCGGCGGCGCTGTGGGCCGACCGCGTTTTTCTGCTGTTTGCCGCTTTGAGCGAGGTGCTGTTCTTCGGCAATTACCTCGGCGTGCGCGACCGCATGGGGCTGGACCGTATTCGGAACCGAAAGGTCTTATGGGCCGCGCGTTTCGCCGCCGGTTTTCTGATCCTTTTTTTCTGGGGAACGCTGATGATGCTCGCCGAGCGTGCGCTCGGCGCCGCGGGAGGCTGATATGACGAAAAATGACCGGCCCGCTTCGGCGGGCAATACGACAGACTCTCTCGAATCGGTGCTGCTGGGGACGGACGCCGCCTCTCTGTCGGCCTTCTACCGGCGGGAAAAAGCGCGGCTGGCCGACTCCGACCGGCCCTTCGCCGCCTTTATGCGGCGTACGGTCGCCGAAAAGGGGCTGACGCAGCAGGCGGTCTTTCTGGCGGCGGATATCCCCGAGGGCTACGGCTACAAGCTGATCTCGCAGGAAAAGCACACCTCGCAGCGCGACGTGATCCTGCGCCTGTGTCTCGGGGGCCGGTTTTCGCTGACCGAAACGCAGAAGGCGCTGCGCCTGTACGGGTTTTCGCCGCTCTACGCCCGCATCCCGCGCGACGCCGCGCTGATCGTCGCCTTCAACCGCGCCGTGTATGAGCCGGCGGACGTGGACGCGCTGCTGGCGGCGTACGGCTTTTCGCCGCTCTACGCCTGCAGAGAACCGTAAAAAAAACAGGCCGTTCCCACCGATCGGGTGGGAACGGACCGCGCATCGTTCTGCTATACTGGTATCCGGGTCGTTTGACCCGGATCTTTTTTAAATCCACGAGAAAAGAGGAGAAGCAATGCTACAGGAAAACAATGCCCCGCAGGAAGAGCGGCAGCCCGGCAAAAAGCCGGTCTATAAGCAGTGGTGGTTCTGGCTGATCGCCGTGGTCCTCGTCGTCGGCGTCGCGTCTGCCGCAGGCGGCAGGAAAACCGAAAAGGGAACGCCCGCCGCTGCGGGGGAGGGAACAGCTGCCGAAAGCGCCGCGTCCGGGGCTGCCGTTCCGACGGAAAGCGGCAAAAAAACGGAAGCCTATGAGCTCGGCGAAGGGATCGTGCGTCTGCATACGGATTCGATCGGCAGCCAGTGGATCCGGATCGCGGTGCCGGTCCGGAATACGGGAGAAACGGATCTCTATCTTTCCTCCGCATCTCTTGACCTTGAGAACCCCGACGGCAGCCTTGCCCGGTCGTTTACCATGGTTTCGGCGTATCCGCAGGTGCTGAAGCCCGGAGAAACGGCGTATTATTATGAAAATACGACGACGGACGGTACGCTGCCGGAAGAAGGCCTTAAGGTCGTACCGCACCCGCAGATAAAGGCGTCGAGAGTGGAATGCGTCAGGCTGGAGACCTCCGAGGTAGAGGTGCGCAACGGCCAGTACGGCTCCGTGAACGTCGTGGGACGCGTTGAGAACACGACCGAAAAAGAACAGGCCCTTGTTTACATCGTCGCGAATCTTTTTGATTCGGACGGGAATTTTATCGAACAGCAGTTTACGATCCTGCAGAACAAACTGCAGCCGGGAGAAAAGATCGGATTTGAGCTGACCGATCTCGGCAGCAGTCTGTCGTCCGCCTCCGAGGTAGACAGATGGGAGATCTACGCTTTCCCGCAGCAGATGCAGTTCTGAACAGACGTCTGCGCTCTGTCCCTTAAGGGGATACCGACAAAACAAAGCCCCGTTTCCGCGCCTTTGCGCCCGCGGAACGGGGTTTTTGTTTGCTTTCTCTGCTTGTCTGCGGCAGTGTCAGGCTTGCGAGGGGGGCGGAGGCCCGGCCCCCGCGGAACCGGTGAAGCCCGCCGAGATCCGGAAGCCGTCGGGCAGTTCGTCGGCTCTGCCGCCGCGGGCGCGGATGTGCGCGGCGGCGGTGAAGTGGGCGGGGGCGGGAGCGCAGTCGCGAAAGAGAAAAACGCTCTCCCGCGGGGAGAACGCGGCGCCGACCATCATGCCGGCGGTGAATGCGGGCGGGGTCAGGGGCGAGATCTCGATCCGGTCCGGTTTTACGGCGCAAGAGAACACATAGCCCGAGCTGCCGGCGCCAAGCAGCACGCATATCTCCCCCGTGGCGAGGTACGCGCCCAGAGACGCGCGCTTTGAGATATCCGGCTCCACTCTGAGCACCGCCACCGTCGCCGAGACCCCGGCGGCGAGGCCCGAGAGAAACCAGAACAGCGTCTCCCCCGCGAACGGACACACGGCGACGGCAAGCCGCGGCGTTTTTTTCGCCGGTTTTACGGAGAGCTTTCCGTTCGTCAGCAGTTTCGCCCTGCCGCCGAGCGCGCCGACGGCCCGCAGCAGCGTTTGCGTCTCGGGGCTCTGCCCGAGGGTGAAGTGTTCAACTCTGCGTTTGCCCGGCAGCGCCGCGGCGAACACGCCGCTGAGCGTCCCGATTTCCAATCCGATCGCCTCCTTTAAGAGGCATGCATGCCTCTCATGATCCGTCTCCACTCTCCGCTCTCCGCCCTCCACTCTCCGCCGCCCCTCTCCTCCGTTAGTATAAAAGGGAAGCGCCGAAATGTCAAGATACGCTTCCGCCGCTTCTCAGAATAAGAAGAGATCAGCCGGAACGGGAAAACGCGAACTTTTTTCAATTTTCCCTTTATTTCCCTGAAAAAGTATGATATAATATATATTCAATGCGGAGAAGAAAAAGGGAGGGATCCGGAATGGTGATCGCGGCGCTGCTTGCGGGCGGCGCGGGGCGCCGGCTCGGCGCTTCGACGCCCAAACAGTTCCTGCCGCTGGCGGGCAGGGCGGTGCTGCTCCATTCGCTTGCCGCCTTTGCGGAAAGCGGCCTTGCGGACCGCTGTGTGCTCAGCGTTCCCGCCGCGCATATCGAAACGGCGCTTAAGCTTGTGCGGAGCGCGGCGTTTTCCGTCCCCGTTGACGTGATCGCGGGGGGAGAGAGCCGTTCCGCCACGCTCTACGGCGTTTTGCGGGCGCTCGATGAAAAGGGGCTGCTCGCCGGCAGCATCCTGCTCACGCACGACGCCGTAAGGCCCTTTGTTACGAAGCGCGTCATACGGGATAACATTGCCGCCGCGGCGCGTACGGGCGCGTGCAATACCTGCGTCCCCGCCACCGATACGGTGTTTCTGAGCGAGGACGGCCGCTTTATGACCGCCGTTCCCCCGCGCAGCACCGTTTTTCACGCGCAGACGCCCCAGAGCTTTCGGGGCGGGGAGCTCAAGGCGCTGATCGAGCGCCTGCCCGCCGACGAATTCGAGCGCATGACGGACGGCTGTTCCGTTTACACCCGTTTCGGTCTGCCCGTCGAAATGGTGGAGGGCGACCGCGATAACATCAAGATCACCTACCCCGAAGACATGGAGAAAGCGGAGCAGATCCTCCGCCGCCGGAGAGAGAGGGAGAACGCATGAACGAGCTTACCGTGATCGTAACGGCGCGTTACGGCGCCGCCGAACTCAGAAAAACGCTGGACGCGCTCTGCGATCAGAGCACGGAGGCGTTCGACGTTCTGATCGTGCTGCGCGGGGAGGACCCGGACGAGGCTGCGGCGGCGCGGGAATTCTGCGACGAATACGTGGGCTTCCGTCTGCTTCAGGCGGGGGAATGCACGGCGGCCGCCGCGCGCAACCTCGGCGCTTCAAATGCCGGAACCCCGCTCATTCTGTTTATGGAGGGCGGCGATTACCTTTCGCCCGATTCCGTGGAGGCGTTCCTCGAAACGGCGAAAAAGACGAACGCGGATATCCTTGCCCCCCGCCTGTATATAAGCGGCGAGAACGAGCCGTACTACGAGCCCTGGTGCGAGCTGCTGGCGCCGGCGGGCGGCGTGGACCGGTTCGATACCGCGCTGCTGCACACCCTGCACGTACCGGGCCGGGTCTACAGAAAAAAATTTTTCGATCTCTACTCCCTTCGGTTTCAGGAGGCCGGCCCCTATTCCATCGCGTTTTTCACGGCTGAGGCGGTCTTTCGCTGCGACGCGAAGACGGAGGGGTGCGTGGGCGCCGTCTTTGAGGACGGCGCGGGCGTATTCCGGCGCGGGTTCGCGGAAAACGCCGCGCCCGGCTCCGAGACGCTGGAGCGCTGCGGCCGGTTCTGCGACGGGCTGCTCTCCACCGTGAAAACGCTGCTGGAGGAGGAATCCGGCCGCTTCGACGGCGACGAATACACCTTTCAGGAGGCCGTCTCCTACTGCTTTGAGCTGCTCACGGAGGATCTCTACCGCCGCTTCTGGTATCTGACAGACGGCGACGTCGCCGCGCTCGCGGCCCGCTACGACGCCCTGAGCGCCCTGATGACGAAGGACCGGCGCGAAAAGCTGCCGAAGCTCTATCCGGATCTGCGCTTCCCCTCCATGTACATGAAGCGGCAGGACGCCGCCGCGCTGCCGATGGTGTCGCTGATCCTCGATCCGCGCGATCCCGCGCCCCTGAACGCCTTTCTCGCCTCGCTCTATAACGGGCGGTTCCCGTTTTTTGAGATCTTTCTGCCTCAGCGTTTCAGGGACGGAGCCGACGCGTTCTGGCTCGGGCAGGAGAACCTGCATGTGCTGCCGGACGCGGGCTTTTTCGCCGCCGCGCGGAACGCGGCCGCGGGCGTGCAGATCTCCGTTAAGGATCTGACGCCCCTCGATCCCAAGCTCTTGCCGGGGCTCGCCGTTGTGCGCGCGCCGCACAGCTTTTATCAGTACATCTTTGCGCTGCGACGGAAAAAGACCGGCGCGAAGACGGCGCTCAAGAAAAAGGGCGCCAATATCCGCTGAGAGGAGAGAGTCAATGAAACGCCTTGCTGTTTTTCTCGCGCTGACCTTGCTTTTCCTCTGCCTTGCGCCCGCCGCCGCGGCGGCGGATACGGCGGCGGATACGGCGGCGCTCCCCGTGACCTTCGCCGTCGCGAGCGATCTGCATTACAACGAGCCCGATCCGGCGCTCACGTATTTTACGGAGGATCCGCTTTTCGGCCACGCGAACCGCCGCGCCGCCCTCGAAAACGAGAGCGGCCCGATCATCGACGCGTTTCTCGCCGACGCGGCTGCGGACGACGCCGTCTCCTTTGTGCTCATCAGCGGCGATCTCGCCGACAACGGAAAAACAAAGCCGGAGGAGCATTACGCCGTCGCCGAAAAGCTCGCCCGCTTCGAGCGCGAGAGCGGCAAGGAGGTGTACGTGATCAACGGCAATCACGACGCTTCCCTGAACCCCGGCGATACCTCCTTCGACGATTTCAAGGCGGTCTACGCCGACTTCGGCTACGACCGCGCCGTCTCCCGGCGGGGGGAGGATTGCTCCTATACCGCCGACCCCGCCGACGGCGTGCGCCTGATCGCCCTCGATTCCTGCTCGAAGACGAAATCCACAGAAGACGGCATGACGCTTTCCAAGGTCATCTGGGTGATGCGCGAGGCCGCGAAGGCGAAGCGCGAGGGCCGCGAGCCGATCCTGATGATGCACCACAACCTGCTCGATCACCTGCCGGCCCAGCGGATCGTGAGCCACGATTTCATCGTGCGCTTTCACTCCCTGACGGCGCTGCTCTTCTCGCTTTCGGGGGTGCGGGTCGTGCTGACGGGCCATGAGCACTGTTCCGACGCCGCCGTCAAAGCCGTGCTGCCGGGGCGCAGGATCTATGATTTCGCCACGACCTCGCTCACCATGTATCCGCTTTCCTACCGCCGCTTCACCCTTTCGGGCGATACGCTCGTCTACGGCGCGCCGGCGGTATCAAAGATCGATACCGCCGCCGTCGCGGCGGCGACGGCCGGCTATACGCCGGAGCAGCTCTCTTTGATGGAGTCGGATCTTGCGGCGTATTCCCTCGGTTATTTCAAGGCGGGCGTAAAATACCGCCTTGCGCTCGGTCTTTCGGATGAAAAGCTCGGGATCGCCCCCGGCGAACCGTTCTACGGCGTTGCGCATACCGCCGCCGCGGGGCTGCTTTCGGCGCTCGATACGCCCTACGCCGGGGAAAAGGGCCTTGCCGCCGGGGCCGCCCGTTTCGGCATGGCGCTGCCCGAGACCGACGCCGAAACGCCGTGGGATCTGATCACGACCCTGGCCGCCGCCCATTACGCCGGGGAGGAGCCCTATACGCCCGACAGCCCTGAGGTGCGTCTGCTGCTGAAAACGGCGGCTTTCATTCTGCGCACCGTGCTGCCCGATACGGCGGACGCCTCCCTGTTCGCCGCCGCGAACCGCCTGCTTTCGTCGGATCAGACGGGCCTTGCGCGGCGGTTTGCCGAGTCGGCCGCCTCCCTCGCCGGGGACGCGGACCCCGCCGGGTATCTCGCCGCCGCCCTGCTTTCGCCCCTGCTCATCGAATTCGGCTGCGACGGCGACGGCGTGCCCGACAACGCCGGCCGCGTCGTATTGCAGACCGGTCTGTTCTGACCGTTCGCTTCTTTACTCAATTCAGGGGGTAACGTCTTATGGAGGAATACATTCGCCGCACCTGGGCCCGGATCGACCTGGACGCGGTCACGCACAACATACGCACGATCAAGGCGGGCCTCGCGCCCGGCGTAAAGCTCTGCGCCGTCGTCAAGGCAGATTGCTACGGCCACGGCTATGAGCATACCGCCGCCGAGATGGCGGCCGCGGGCGCGGATTTCTTCGCGGTTTCAAACGTGGCGGAGGCGCTGCAGCTGCGTCGTACCGACGTGCGCGAGCCGATCCTGATCCTCGGCTATACGCCGCCGGAGCTGGCTCCCTTGCTCTCGGAGAACGGCGTATCGCAGGCTGTTTTCTCGCTTTCTTACGCGAAAGCGCTCAGCGAGGCGGCGGTTTTAAGCTCCGTTCAAGTAAAAACGCATATAAAAGTGGATACCGGCATGAGCCGCATCGGTTTTCCGTACCGGGATCCGGATTCCGACGGAGCGTCGATCGAAGAGATCGCCGCCGCCTGCCGGCTGCCGGGGCTTTCGCCCGAGGGGATCTTCACCCACTTCTCCTGCGCCGATACGGCGGACGGAGAGGCGTTTACCCGCCGGCAGTTTTCGCTCTTTACCGGCGCCGCACAGGCGCTGAAGGCGCGGGGCGTCGAATTACGGCTGCGGCACTGCGCCAATTCGGCCGGCATTCTGCGGTATCCCGAAACGCAGCTCGACATGGTAAGGGCCGGCATCATTCTCTCCGGCCTTGCGCCCTCCCCCTTCGTGCCCGCGCCGGAGCTGAAGCCCGTCATGTCGCTGAAAACGGTGATCAGCATGGTGAAGACCCTGCCCGCGGGCACGCCCGTCAGCTACGGCGGCACGTGGGTTTCGGATCAGGAAAGGCGGATCGCGACGGTGCCCATCGGCTACGCGGACGGCTACCCGCGTTCGCTCAGCTCAAAGGGCGGGATGCTCGTGAACGGCATGCGAGCGGGGGTGGTCGGGAGCGTGTGCATGGATCAGTGCATGCTGGACGTTACCGGCGTGCCGGATGTGCGCGAGGGGCAGACCGTTACCGTGTTCGGCGCGGACGGCGGACGGCTTCTTTCGGTCGAACAGGTCGCCGGCGCCGCGGGCGTCATCCCCTATGAGATCGTATGCGGGCTTTCGCGCAGAGTGCCGCGCGTATACGTACGCGGCGGCAGGCTGGTGCATACAACGGATTATATGCTCAACTGAGGAGGACAGACAAATGGCAAAGCGTTACAAACTGATACTTTCCCTGCTTTTCATCGTGCTGCTCGCGGCGGCCGTGGTCGTGGTAACGGGCGTGCTCGATATCAACAAACGCGCCGAGCGCCGCACGCAGTCCACAACGGACCCCGCCGCGTCGTCGGATTATACGGATCTGTTCCAGACCGTGACGGACGTGGCGCTGCCCGTGCTCAAGACCCGCCTTGAGGGGGTCTATTACACGATCGATCAGAACGGCGACGTGCATTTCTATGAGCGCAACGACGGCAACCTGAAGGAGCTGCCGGAGACCGGCGCGTTCGATGTGAAGGCGGAGTGCGGCAGCGAGGAGCTGCCCGCGAAGATCCACTATCTGGAAAAGGACGGCGAGACCTGGGGCTGCGGGCTGTTCTCCAACACGCTCTACCCGGAGGTAAACGTCTACAGCTACGGCTTTTTTGAGGTGACCGAGCCGCTGCCGGAGCAGGAGAACGGGTTTTTGATGATGATCGACGTGGAGCCCTCCCGTTTTTACAGCCCCGATAAGGTCTACAGCGAGATCTTTACGCTTGACAAAGAGGAGCATACCGCGCGGCATTTCCTCTCTGAAAACCAGCGGCAGACGGATACGGACGCGCGCCCCCGCACCGACTACAAGATGTTCACAGACGACATCCTCGATCAGCAGAACGATTCCCGCACGCTCTTCTTCTCCTCGCGTTTTTATGTATCCTATGAGGATTCCGGCATGCTGGACGTGATGTCCTCCGGCGGCAGCGGCGAGAACATCGACAACGTGCGCTATCTTGAGAACGTCGCGTCGCTCAACTTCTGGCGCGTGGACAACGCCATCCTCTTCTTCCGCGCAAACCCGGACGGCGGCTTCTCGCTGATGAAGTATACGGGCGGGGACGAGAGCGAAAAGGTGCGCGATTTTGAGGGAACGCTCGGCGCGGACTATCTGATCAGCGGCAGAAGCGTGCTGAAAAAGGATACGGGCGAGATCTATAACGTGTATACGGGCGAGACCTATACGGTGGATTATTCCGGTCTGCGCGAGGGCTTCAGGGCGGATCTCTTCGCCGCCTCGCCCAAGGGCGATTTCGTGGTGCTGCGCGGCGCGAACACCGAGAACGTCGCCTGCTGCCTGACCTGCGATCTCGCGACCGGCGCCATCCGTTCGTATACGGACGATATGTTCGGCTATATCGCGGCGATGAGCGTGGACGACGAGGGCGGCACGATCCTCTCTCTGGCCAACGGCAAGAGCGGCACCTCGTACTATCAGCTGATCGCGGTACAGTAAGGAGGTATATAAAATGGTCATCAGAGAAACGCTTCAGCACCGCGAGGCGGTGCGCGGCGGCAGAGGCACGGTCGATTTTTATCACGTTGTGCCCAAAGACAGATGCGACGGTTATCTGCATATGTTCGCGAAGCTTGTGATCCGTCCCGCTTCCTCCATCGGCTGGCATCAGCATGTGGGGGAGACCGAGCCGTATTACATCCTCTCGGGCGAGGGGCTGTTCACGGATAACGACGGCAGCAAAACGGCGGTGCGCCCCGGCGACGTATGTCTCATCCGCAGCGGCGACTTTCATTCCATCGAGAACCTGAGCGATACGGAGGATCTCGTTCTCATGGCTGCGATCTATAAACAGGACTGACCGCTTTTTGTCAGATAAGGATCTCCGGACCCGCGCGGGCCCGGGGGTCCTTTTTTTCGCGGCGGCAGGGCCGGGGGACTCGCTTTCGTTCCCGTTTTTTTGTGTTTTGTTCCGCAAACGATTGATTTTTTTGACAGGTATTACTATAATAAAAAAAAGAGGGCGGCGCCGTTGTTTTTGAGGAAAGGACCGCAAAAAAAACATGAAACAGTGGGTATCTGTCCCGGTTTGCGCGGCGGTGTTTCTCACACCGGCGCCGGTCTGTGCTTCGGCTGTCTTGTTGCGCGCGAAGCAGCAGATCGAAATGTTCTGTCAGGATTACTACGGTCGGTTCCCTGATTATAGGGAGCAGATGGGGGTTCGTTTCCGGTTTCCGGCTATGGACCGGAACGGGTATCGGGCTCCGCCGCCTTCGTTTCCGCG
>CADBOC010000153.1 GCA_902796175.1 Oscillospiraceae bacterium
CGCGGTGAGCGTATGCACCTACAACCGCACCCACGCCGAGTGCACGATCTACGCGCTGGAGCACGGCGTGAACGTGCTGCTCGAAAAGCCCATGTGCGTCACGCTTGAGGAAGCGGTCGCCATCTGCCGCGCCGAAAAAGAGAGCGGCAAGCTTCTTTCCATCGGCTTCCAGCCCCGGTTCGACGAGAACATGAAGATGGTGAAGAAGATCGTTGAATCCGGAGAGCTGGGCGACGTTTGCTATATCCAGACCGGCGGTGGCAGAAGAAGAGGCATCCCCACCCCCTACGGCACCAGCTTTATCGAGGATAAGACCGCCGGTATCGGCGCGCTTGCGGATATCGGATGCTATTCTCTCGATATGGTCCTCAACGCCGTTGGATATCCGAAGCCCCTTACCGTCACCGGCTATACCTCCGATTTCTTCGGCAAGGATCCCGCCACCTATCCCGGTCACCCCGAATACGCGGACGTGTTCAGCGTGGATGATTTCGCTGCGGCCTTTATCCGTCTCGAGGGCGGCATCGTGCTCGACTTCCGCATCTCCTGGGCGATGAATATGGATACCCCCGGCGATACGATCCTGCTCGGCACCAAGGGCGGCATGCGCATCCCCTCTACCGAATGCTGGAACGGCAGCATCGGCGGCCCGCTCAAGATCTACCGCACCATCGCGGGCGAGGACGTCGTCACCGAGATCCCCGAAAAAGACGACCGTGTAGATAACTTCTACAAGAAGATCCGTCTCTTTGTGGACGCGGTGAAGACCGGAGGCGCTTCTCCCGTTCCGTCTTCGCAGATCATCTACAATCAGGCGATCATCGACGGCATCGCCCGCTCGGCGAAGCTGCACCGCGAAGTCGAGATCGAGATCCCCGAGATCTGAAACAAACGATAAAACGAAAGCCGCGGCACGGCGTCTCTCCCGGTACCCCCGTATCGGGCCGGCGCCGTGCCGCGTTCGGTGCTGATATGAAAAAAGAGTATCTTGAACTGGGCCAGATCGTGGGCGTACACGGGGTACGCGGCGAATGCCGCGTGCAGCCGTGGTGCGACAGCCCCGATTTCGCCCGCCGTTTTTCGGCCGTCTGGCTCGATCCCCGCGGGGAACAGAGCGTGCGGGTGCTTTCGTGCCGCACCCACGGCAATCTGATCCTGATGCGGCTCGACGGGGTGAACGACCCGGACGCCGCGCGGGCCATGCGCGGTCAGATCCTCTATATCCGCCGTTCGGATGTGGATCTGCCCGAAAACACATGG
This sequence comes from Oscillospiraceae bacterium, assembly GCA_902796175.1. Classification (GTDB taxonomy): domain Bacteria; phylum Bacillota; class Clostridia; order Oscillospirales; family Acutalibacteraceae; genus RUG806. The sequence goes on from CADBOC010000153.1 coordinate 1,261, forward strand.
TTCATCGAAGAGCTGATCGGCTGCCGGGTGCTGGACGCGGACGACCACGAAAAAAGCTACGGCACGCTGACGGATGTGAGTCAGACAGGCGCGAACGACGTCTGGCATATAACCGACGGGGCGGGCGCGGTCTATCTGATCCCTGCGATCCCGGACGTGGTGACAGACGCCCAGGTTGAAAACAACGTCGTTTACATCCGGCCTCTCAGGGGGATCTTTGACGATGCGGATTGACATTCTGACGCTCTTCCCCGATATGTGCAGGGCGGTTTACGGCGAGAGCATCCTCGGCCGCGCGATCGCGAAGGGCATGATCGAGGTGCACGCCCGGAATATACGCGATTACACGCTCGATAAGCACAACCGGGTGGATGATACGCCTTACGGCGGGGGCATGGGCATGCTCATGCAGGCGCAGCCGATCTATGACTGCTTTGGGGCGCTGTGCGAAGAGCTCGGCGCGCGGCCGCACCTGATCTACCTCTCGGCGCAGGGCGCTCTGCTGACGCAGCGGCGCGCGAGGGAGCTTGCGGCCATGCCGAATATCGCGCTGCTCTGCGGGCATTACGAGGGGGTGGACGAGCGCGTGCTGCGGGCGATCGTTGACGAAGAGATCTCCATCGGCGATTATGTGCTGACCGGCGGAGAGCTGCCTGCGCTGGTGCTCACGGACTGCGTCGCGAGAATGGTGCCCGGCGTTCTGCCGAACGAGGAGGCGTACGCGCGCGAGAGCCATTACGGCGGCCTGCTCGAGCATCCACAGTATACGAAGCCGTACGAATGGAACGGTATGCGCGTGCCGGACGTGCTGATCTCCGGGCATCACGCGAACATCGAAGCGTGGAAGCGGCGCGAGAGCCTTCGCAGAACGCTGGAGCGCCGTCCGGATCTTCTGGAGAACGCGGAGCTGACTGCGGAAGACGCGCGAATCCTGGCGCAATTGCGTGAGACGCAGGAGGATCCTGCATGAAATGTAAAAAAAACGTTTCGAAATATGGTGCTTTTAAACAAATCAAAAAATAAAAAAAATCCTCTTTTCAGTTTATCAAACGAAAAATCTTTTCCGGCTTTTCTTTTGATTGACGGAGACCGACTTTGTGCTATAATATAGGTAAACAAGTCAGATAACGGTTTGAGGGGGTTTTCAGATTTATGATCGCAAAAGACGTTACGGTGCAGAATCGGGTAGGGTTACATGCGCGTCCCGCCACGTTTTTTATTCAGAAGGCAAACGAATTCCGTTCTGCCATCTGGGTAGAAAAAGACGAACGCAGGGCCAACGCGAAAAGCCTGCTCGGCGTGCTTTCGCTCGGCATTACGGGCTCTGAGGAGATCCGTATCATTGCGGACGGTCAGGATGAGAACGAAGCGGTCGACGCGCTTGTGGATCTTGTGAACTCCGGTTTTTCGGAGTAATACGGGACCTGATCTTTTCTTACGGGAGTGTACCGGCGCTGACGGTACACTTTTTGTTTTCAGCGGAAGGGGGATGATCGCTTGACGACGCTTGAACGGCTCAGAAAAAAAGCGATGGCGCTGCCGGAACAGCCGGGCGTATACCTGATGAAGAACGCCGCCGGCAGGATCATTTACATCGGAAAGGCGAAGGTTCTGAAAAACCGCGTGAGCCAGTATTTCGGTTCCCCCGCGGGGCATACGGCCAAGGTGCGCCGCATGGTCCAGAACGTGCAGGATTTCGATTATATCATCGTGCACAGCGAATTCGAGGCGCTGGTGCTTGAGTGCAGTCTCATCAAACAGAACAAGCCCAAGTACAATATTCTGCTCAAGGACGACAAGGGCTATCATTATATCAAAGTCACGGATGCCGACGGCTGGAAAATGCTTTACGACGTAAAGCAGAAAACAGACGACGGCGCCGTGTATTACGGGCCTTATACCGCGGGGGATTCGGTCTCTTCCGCCGTAAAGCAGGCGCTGGACGTGTTCCGGCTGCCGCACTGCGCCAAACGTTTTCCTGCGGATATCAGACCGCATTCGCGGCCTTGCCTCAACTATCATATCAAGCTCTGCGCCGGCGTCTGCACAGGCTGCGTGGACCGCGAAACGCACAATGCGGCGGTGGAAGAAGCGGTGGCTTTTGTCAGCGGGGGCAGACAGCAGTATGTGCGGGAGCTTACAAGGCAGATGCAGGAGGCGTCGGAGGCGCTTGCCTTCGAAAAGGCCGCCGTGCTGCGGGACCGCATCCGCGCCATCGAAAAGGTTGCGCAGAGGCAGCGCGTCGTTTCCGCGGGAGAGAAGAACCAGGATGTATTCGGCGTAGCGTCGCTGGGGGGTAAAACGGCGGTCTGCGTGATGAACTTCCGCGACGGCACGCTGACCGGTACCGACACGACCGTGATCGACCGCATCGAAGATCCGGCGGAGGAATACGCCGACTTTCTCGGCACCTATTACGCGGACTCGGGCAGTTTTCCGCAGCGCATCCTCATCGATACCGTTCTGCCGCAGGCGGCCTTTCTCGAACAGTCTTTTTCCGAATTGGCGGGCAGAAAGGTCGTTTTGTTCGTGCCGAAAACGGGCGAACCGAAAACCCTGCTCGATATGGCCGAAAAAAACGCGGCGGAAAAGCTCGCGCGCGTGATCTCGGCAAACGATAAACACAGCGCCGCTCTGTATGAACTGAAAGAGGCGCTGGGGCTGAAGCGTTTCCCCGCATATATCGAAGCATACGATATTTCCAATACAGCGGGGCAGGAGAACGTCTGCGGCATGGTCGTGTTCGTTGACGGCAGACCGCTCAAGCGCTGCTACCGACGCTTCTCGATCCGCGGTTTTCAGGGGCAGGACGATTACCGTTCTCTGGCCGAGACGCTCGAACGAAGGATCCTCGAATACCGGGAGATCCCGGAGGAAACGGAGGAAGGGTTCGGACGCAAGCCGGACCTCATTCTGCTTGACGGCGGCTCGGGTCAGGTGAACGCCGTTCAGCCGGTGCTTGACCGCTATCATTTCGACGTGCCGCTTTTCGGAATGGTCAAAGACGGCTCGCACCGTACCAGGGCGATCAGACACGGCGGAGGGGAGATCGTCATTAACGACAGGCGCAGCCTGTTCACGCTGGTCTCGTCCATCCAGGAGGAGGTCCACCGCTACGCGATCGGGTATCATCATACCCTCAAAAAAAAGAATACGCTGCGCTCCTCCCTGACGGAGATCCCCGGGATCGGGCCGAAGCGCGCGGCGCTGCTGCTTTCGCGCTTCGGCTCGCTGCAGGGCGTACGCGCGGCTCAGGCGGATGAGCTTATGAGCGTACCGGGCGTTACGCGCGAGGCGGCTCAGGCCGTTTACCTGTACTTTCATCCCGAAGACGGCGGTAACTGACCGAAAATCCGATCTTTTCCGCATTTTTTACAAAAAACGGTTGACAAAACCACGCGCTTGGTGGGATAATAAAAAAAACGCGCGGTATTTCGCGCGGGATCAAAAAACAGAAAGGATCGGCTCACCGCATTCAGAGCGAAGAGCCGCGCGAGGTTTATGCGCATCATAACCGGGCTTTGCCGCGGCAGAAAGCTGACCGCGCCCGAAGGGCTTGACGTGCGCCCTACGACGGATAAGGTCAAAGAGGCGATGTTCAGCATCATACAGTTCGAGCTTGAGGGCGCGAGGGTGCTGGATCTGTTTGCCGGTACGGGCCAGCTGGGGCTTGAGGCGCTCAGCCGCGGAGCGGACAGCGCCGTGTTTGTGGATGCATCCGCGCGGAGTCTTTCTGCGGTAAAAAGAAACATCGGCATAACAGGATTTCAGAGCCGTTCCGAGACCGTCCGCAGCGATGCGCTTTCTTTTCTTGCGCGATGCCGCGACCGTTTCGATATCGTGTTTCTGGATCCTCCGTACGACAGCACGCTCTGCGCCGCCGCGCTCGCCGCGCTGCCCGGTATCGTGAAGGATTCCGGCGCCGTCGTGTGTGAAACGCGCAGCGAAACGCCGCTGCCCGATACGGTCGGCGCGCTGGATGAGAGGCGTGACCGCCGTTACGGCGTTACGCGGCTCACTGTATACCGCAAAAAAATCTGATAACGGAGGTTCTTCGGCATGCAGACTCTGGCGATCTGCCCGGGCAGCTTCGATCCGATCACCAACGGGCATCTTGATGTCATCACGCGCACCTCAAAAATGTTTTCGCATGTGATCGTGGTCGTGATGATCAACAGAAAGAAAAACGGCGGGCTCTTTACGCCGGATGAGCGTATGCGGCTCATACGGCTCTGTACGGCGCATCTGCCGAACGTAACGGTCGATTTCTCCGA
>CADBOC010000154.1 GCA_902796175.1 Oscillospiraceae bacterium
AAGCAGTCGGCGGCGGTCTCAAGATCCTTGATGCCGGCGGGGTCGTCGGCGGGGCCGACGATCACGAAGTAGTTATACATGAAAGAAATGCGGTCGGTGGAGGCAAAGCCCTCTTCGATGAAGGCCTCTTCCTGCTTTTTGGAATGTACGAGCAGCAGGTCGGCGTCGCCGGATTTGGCGTAGCCGATGGCGATGCCGGTACCGGCGGAGGCGACCTCCACCTTATAGCCGGTCTCGGCTTCAAAGGTCGGAAGCAGATAGGGCAGCAGGCCGCTGTCGTTTACGGAGGTGGTGGTGGCAAGACGGATCACCGGGTTCTCGGGCGTTTCGACCGGCGTAACGGCCTCCTCGGTGGTCGCGGCGCCGTCCGGCGCGGCGGTGGTTTCGGTGCCCGTTTTGCCGGCGCAGGCGGCAAACGAGAGCGCCATCGCGAGTACAAGCATGAGCGCAAGCAGCTTTTTCATGATCCATTCTCCTTTTCAAGCACGGAAGGCGGAGCCGTTTCCCGCTCTGCCCTTTGACCGTCGGTTCTGAAACCGGTGTATTTCGGTCACGTCCGCCGCCCCATACGCTTGGCGCTTCAGGCGCGGCGGATCGGAAATGAATTTGAAAAGCGGTTTAATAGTAGCACATTTCTTTATTTATGTAAAGTAACAGTTTTGTTATTGAAAACGCGCGCCTGATATGATAAAATAGAGATAAACGCGCGATTAAGATGATAAAATAAAGATGAACGCCATTTATCGCGCAACAGGGAGGTTTGTTGTGAAGATCGCCGTGATCACCGTGAGCGACAGCTGCTCTGCGGGTGTGCATACAGACAAAAGCGGGCCGCTGATCTCGGAGCTGCTCGCAGAGCTTGCCGAAACGGCCGCCTGCCGGCTGACGCCGGACGACGCCGAAAAGATCGAACAGGCGCTGATCGAATGCTGCGACGAGATCGGGGCGGATATCGTCTTTACCACGGGCGGCACGGGGCTCTCGCCCCGCGACGTAACGCCGGAAGCGACAAAGGCCGTGACCGACCGCGACGCCCCGGGCTTTGCCGAGGCGGTACGCGCCGAGAGCCTGAAGCATACCCCCCACGCCATGCTCTCACGCGCGTATTCGGGGATACGCGGGCAGACGCTCATCATCAACCTGCCCGGCAGCCCGAAGGCGGTGCGGGAATCCCTCGCCGTGCTGCTGCCGGCGCTCCCCCACGCCGTTCAGACGCTGCAGGGGACGCAGGGGCGCTGCGGCGACGAAACGCGATGAGGGACCCCGCCGTCCTTCAGGGCTTTTCGATCCGGGATAAATGCGCCGCCGTGATCGGCGTCGGGGGACTCGGCTGCCACATCGCGACGCATCTGGCGCTCTCCGGCGTCGGGCGGCTGCTGCTGTGCGATTTCGATACGGTGAGCGAGACGAACCTCAACCGCCAGCTCCTGTATACGGCGGCCGATATCGGCAGGCCGAAGGTTTTTCTTGCCGCGGCGCGGCTCAGGGAGCAGGCGCCGGACGTTCAGATCGAAGCGTTCGAAACACAGATCCGGCAGCCGGAGGACCTCGCCTTCTGCCGCGGGGCGGACGCGGTCTTTCTGGCGGTGGATAACAACGCCGCGCGCGAGGCCGTCTGCCGTTACGCAGAAAAGACGGGCAAGCCCCTCATAAACGGCGGCGTAAACGGGTTTTACGGCACGGCGTACGGATACCTGCCCGGCAGGACCGCAACGCCATGGGAAGCCGGCCTGCTGCTGGCTGAAAACGAAAAGACCTACAGCGTCTCGCCCGCCGTAGGCGTGATCGGCGCGCTCGAGGCGCAGATCGGCATATCGGTGCTGCTTGGCGACGAAAGCCTTGCCGGCAGACTGTTTCTATTCGACAACGGAGAAATACACAGTTTACCCATCAAGAAAAAGGAGCTGAACGCAGATGGAACCGTATAACGGTTATATGGGCAGGGTGCTGTTCGTGGACTTAACAAACCGCACGCACCGCCTCTTCCCCTGGACGGACCGCGACAGAAAACGGACGCTCGGCGGCAAGGTGATGGCGGCGGATATCCTGCTGCAGCACATACGCCCGGGCATGCAGGCGTTTGACGAGGATAACTGGATCGTTGTGACCACGGGTCCTCTCACGGGCTGCGGCTGCCCCAATTCCTCCCGTTTCAACATTTCAACCGTATCGCCCTTAACCGGGATCGTCACCTCCTCGAACTGCGGCGGCGATTTCGGCCTTTGGCTCAAACGCGCGGGCTACGACGCGGTGATCTTCACCGGCAAAAGCAAAAGCCCCGTCACGGTCAGCATCCGGCGCGACGACGTGGTGTTCACCGACGCGTCGAAGCTCTGGGGGCTTACCACGACCGAAACGCAGGAAAAGCTCCCCAAACGCACGGGCAAGCTCGTCATCGGCCCCGCCGGGGAGCACAGGGTGCTCTACGCCTGCGTATTCTCGAACGAACGCACCGCCGGACGCGGGGGCGTGGGCGCGGTGTTCGGCGACAAGAAATTAAAAGCCGTTACCGCCTTCGGCACCGCCATGCCCACCGTGCGCGACCGCGAGAAGCTCAGAAAAACCAACGAAAAATGGGTGAAGATCCTGCAAAAGCATCCGCTCACCGGCCGCCAGCTGCCCAAGCTCGGCACGGCGGGCCTCATCGCCCCCATGCAGGCGCACAAGATCCTCGCCACGAAAAACTTTTCCGCGGGCCGCTTCGACGGCTTTGAAAAGATCTCCGGCGAAGAGCTGGCGGAGCATCATCTGGTCTCAAACGCCGCCTGCACCACCTGCGCCATCCGCTGCGCGCGCATGTGCAGGGTAGACGGCAAGGTGGTAAAAGGACCGGAGCTTGAGATCTTAGGCCTTCTCGGCGCGAACATCTTAAACGACGACATCGAAAAGATCATCCGCTGGAACTATGTGCTCGACGAGCTCGGCATGGATTCCATCTCTGCCGCCGGCACCGTCGCCTTCGCGATGGAGCTGGCCGAAAAGGGCGTGCGGGACTTCGGCCTCGCCTTCGGCAAAACCGACAACATCGAAGAGATGTTCCGCAAGATCGCCTACCGCGAGGGCGACGGCGACATTCTGGCCGACGGCTCCCGCAAGATGAGCGAGCGATTCGGCGGCGCGGATTACGCCATCAACGCCAAGGGCATGGAGCTTGCTGCCTACACGCCGCGCCACGCGGTGGGCCACGGTCTCGGATACGCCACTGCGAACCGCGGCGGCTGCCACTTGAACGCCGGGTATCTGGTCGTGGTAGAGGGCCTCGGGCTTGACGTGGACAGCCTGACCCCCCACGGCAAGGCGGCGCTCGCCATCATGTTCCAGAACCTGATGGAGGCCGTTTCGGCGGGCGGCGAATGCCTGTTCACAAGCTACGCCGTGCTGCCGGGCTTTCTCATCGATAAGCCCAACTGGCCGCTCACCAAGGCGATTTTGGCGGCGTTCCCGTACCTCGGCCCCGTGATCAACATTCTGAGCCACTTCCCGCAGCTGCCGGCGATCAACATTCCGTTGCTGCCGGAATCGTACGCCATCAAATACGCGACGGGCATCCCCTCCACCATGGGCCGCATGCTCACCTGGGGCGCCTACGGCTACAACGCCGAGCGCATGGCGAACGTGATCCTCGGGCAGAAGGCGGACGCCGATCAGCTGCCGGCCCGCCTGACGGACGAGCCGCAGGACCCGCGCGACCCGCGCACCAAAGTGCCGCTCAACAAGATGAAGCGCGTATACAACCGCGCCCGCGGGTGGAAGGACGGCATCCCCACATGGACGCGTCTGAAAACGCTCGGCGTCAAAATCGACCGCGAGGTATACAAAGAGGCTGTAAAGGAGGCGTACCGCTGATGGCAAAGGTAAAGGTGAAGCTCTTCGGCGTATACCGCATGGATACGCACACCCCGGAGCTTGAGCTGGAGGCCGAGAAACTTGGCGGCGTGTTCGACGCGCTGCATGAAACGCTCGGGGGCAGAACGGAATCGGGCCTCCGCTTCAAGGACGCCGTGATCTACGTAAACGGCGAGAGCTGCCGCAAAAAATCGACCGCCCTTGCGGACGGCGACGAGATCTGGCTGCTTTCGCCCGCCTCGGGAGGTTAAAGAGATGGCATATACGATACAGGCTGAAAAATGCGTGGCGTGCGGCGCCTGCGCCTGGGCGTGCCTTTTCGGCGTGCCCGTGTTCGTACAAGGCGAAAAACCCCGCTACGAGATCCCGAAGGACAAATGCGTCGGCTGCGGGCACTGCGAAAACATCTGCCCCAACAACGCCGTACATCCGCTGCCGGATCACAGACCCATCCGCCGCGTGACGGTCGACGAAGAAAAATGCGTCGGCTGCACCGTATGCGCCCACGTCTGCCCCGAGAACGCCCCCGTCGGCGAGCACGGCAAACCCTTCACGATCGATCAGGCCAAATGCACGCAGTGCGGCATGTGCGCCGTGCGCTGCCGCCACGACGCGATCGTCACAGAATACTGACGCGCGTTCGCGCGAGTGAGGGAACGAAAGGAAGAAAAACGCTTCGCGTTTTGATCAAAAATAACGATGTCCCCGGACGGTTGACCGTTCGGGGATCTTGTTTTACAGAAGATAAACTTCGCTCCGATCAGCGGGTTGTTCTTAGCGGAGAAATAAACCGGATAGGATATAGGATAGAACAAAATCGATCCATAATCAAGTACCCGAAATCGTAAACCATGAACGGATTAACACATAAAGTGACGAAAACGTCACCTGAATT
>CADBOC010000155.1 GCA_902796175.1 Oscillospiraceae bacterium
CGCACTATTTATATTCCTCCGGGGAAGAAAAACATATTTGGAACGCCGGAAAAACCGTAAGTTCCCCGACGTGTACAACGGAAGGAATGAATCGGTATACCTGCACCGTGGCGGGATGCGCTGAAACCTATGATGAAACGATCGCCCCGCTTGGGCATGATTGGGGAGACCGGATCGACGACGGGAACGGCGGCGGTATTCGTTTTTGTAAAAGGAATTCTCGCCACGCAATGACGGATGACTCTGTTGTTCATATCTGGGACGCGAAAAAAGAGATCACCGCGGCAACATGTATCGCCGCGGGTGTAAAGCGTTATACCTGCACGGTCGAAGGCTGTAACCTGATTTACGGTAAAACGCTTCCCGTAGATGCAAATAACCACGTGCGTACCGTTGATACGCCTGCAAGCGATCCAACGGCGGAATCGGATGGGTATACGGCGGGGGTGCAATGCGTCGATTGCGGAAAATACCTTTCCGGCCACTATAAACGGATCGCCTTCGGCTCCTACCCGCAGACGCGCGTCACGGACGCCGATCTGACCGCGCGGCTGGACGCGGCCGAAAAGACCTGGGCGAGCTATCAATACTACAGCGGTACAGGGAACAGCGCGGACGGCACGATGACGCCGGGGGATTTCATGCGCTTCGCCGACTTCTTTTTCGAAGGGGAAAAGTACCGCGCCGTGGTCTTTGACGAATACCGGCCCTTTGAGACCGGGGCCCCGCGCGACGCAGAGCATTCTCATCAGGACGAGCATGGCTATGAACCGGGAACAGTCTTTTATTTCCGGTACGAACCCCTGATCTGGCTGGTGCTGGACGCCGCATCGGGGATGATCGTCTGCGAAAATCTGATCGACGCGCAGAGCTTTCAGAATACGGTATATCAGAACGGATCGGATTACTACCGGGACGCGCTTTACGCCGGTTTCGCGAACGATTACGCGTCCTCCTCCCTCCGGGATTGGCTGAACGGGCAATTCTATGATACGGCCTTCTCAGAGGAAGAAAAGCTGAGCCTGCAAACGGAGGGCGACGCCGTGTCGCTTCTCTCCTACGACGATCTGAACGCGCAAAACGGACTCAACGCGCTTGCGTACGGTACCGATTACGCAAAGTCGCAGGGACTTGTTTTTAACGAAAACATGCGCTGCCCGTGGTGGGTACAGCCCCAAATGGTCAGTCATATGCAAAGAAACAGCCTTGAGACGAATGAATTCTGCGTTGTTCCTTATTATATATTTTTTTATGTTTATTGGAACAAAAGACCGGTGACGAGTACGGAGATCGGCGTCCGGCCGGTTTGTTTCCTGCGAGAGGTTGGATCCTCCTACCGGCAGTCGCAGTCTCTGTATTCCGCCGACGGGCATACGCATCTGTGGAACGGCGGCGCGCTGACGGAGGAAGCGACCTGTATTGCCCCCGGTACCGTGACCTATACCTGCGTTTCGTGCGGGGAGACAAAGACCGAACAGACAGGCCTTGCGCCGCATACGCCCGCCGTTTCGTCAGCGGCCGTTCCGGCGACCTGCCTTGCCCCCGGTTCTACGGCCGCCTACGCCTGCGCGGTATGCGGCGCGGCGCTGACCCCCGCCGCCGGGCTCCCCCGCGCCGGGCATACGGACGGCGACGGCGACGGGTACTGCGACCTCTGTTTTGCGCCGACGGAGTGCGCCGTGTACGGCGAGGTCGGCAACGGCGTGTACTGGTACCTTGAGACCGGCACGCTCTTTGTCACCGGCCGCGGCGCCGCCGCTCTGACGGGCGACGCGCCGTGGGAGGCGCGCGGGTTTGACAGCGTGTATATCAAAGAGGGCGTAACGGCCCTCACTGGCGTCTCGTTTTCGGACCGCCCCGCCCCGCCCCGGGTCTTCGCCCCGGCGGATTGCGCCCTGCCCGGCGCGCCGGAGGCCATGCGCTATGTGTGGGCGGGGCAGGAGGCGACCCTCTCCGCCGCCGAAGCCCCTGCGTTCGACGCGTACGGGATCCTGAACGCCGCCTACGTGCTCGCCTCTGACCGAACGCTCACGACCCTGCGTTTTGCGTCGCTGCGCCTTATGGGCGCGGACGGGCGCGCATACAGCGAATACGATATCCTGACCCGCGGCAAGCTCGTCAGCAGAGATCACTTCCGCGTGGAAAGCGGCGTTCTTCTCACGGACTTCACCGTGTCGCCGCAGGGGTACCGCAGCTTCAACGCCGCGCACGCCGCGCTCGGCGACCGCCCGGACCGGCATCTGATTCTCAGCATCGTCTGCGACGACCTGCTGCCGCCGGAGCTGAACGCCGGCCCCGGCCCCTTTACGGAGCAGATCGCCGTCCGCTTTACGGACGACCCCGCCCCCGCCGGGCCGCAGGAACCGCCAAAACCCGCCGAGGGCTTTATCGACCGCGTCCGCGCCACCCTCGCCATGATCCTCGCCCTGTTCAAACGGCTGTTCAAGCTGTTCCAAAAATAAAAGGAGATGGAATCGATGAAAGGCTCGCAGCCTGCGCCATGGTCGCGCGCCGCCGCGGCGATTGCCGTAGCGGTGTACGCAGCTCTCTGTCTTTTCTCCGCCGCGCCGCCGCGCGTGAAAGCAGCCGAAGCTGTTGAGAGCGGCAGATGCGGTGAGAACGTCCGCTTTACGCTCGATTCAAACGGCGTGCTGACGCTCAGCGGTACCGGCGCGATGTTCGGCGGGGACCGGGAGCCGTACGCCCTGCGGTTTGAAAACGGCAACGTCAGCACGCTCAACGGAAAGCGGACGAACAAGCATGCGGAAGGGGCGCTTGTTTCGGGCTTTGTTCCCGCCGGTTCCTCAAAAAGCGTGTATCTGAACGCGGACCCGTCTTTTTTGGTCGCGGCGTTCTTTTATGACGACGCGCTTTCCTATCTCGGGTACCGATCAAATCTGCGCGGCGGGGCTGTCATAGATCTTTCCGCAGTCGGGAACGTAAGCTACGTGCGTTTTACGGCGCATAAGGCCGGTTTTACCGCTCTTACGCCGGCGGAGGCCGTCTCTGTTGCGCCGGTTTTTGACGGGCTCCCGGACGGGAACGCGGACGGCGGGAACAAAACCGGCCTGCCCGCCATGCTTACGATCATCGACGACGACGGGAACGCGAAGTTTTATACGGAGGTCTACCCCATTGTACGGGAACTGAACGTGCCGATCGCGACGGCTGTGATCGCCTCAAAGCCCGATACGGGCAAACACTATATGACGTGGGATCAGATCTCCGAGATGCACCGGAACGGCGTTGAGGTGCTGAACCACACGTACTCGCACTATCTGAGTTCGGATCCCGCGTTCTCCGAGGCGAAGGAGGCCGATCTCGCGGCGGCCTATCGCAAAGCCCGCGATATCCTGAAGGAAAAGGGGATCGAAAACGATCTGATCGTCTTTTCCGGTTCCACGGGCAGATATTCGAAATCCCGGCGCGCCGCGCGCAGAGCCGGCTTCCTCGGCGGCTTTCTTGCCGGGGACAACGAAGCGAACACGCCGGGGGCGGACCGGTATCAGATACAGCGCTACCGCATCGGCTCCGACTATCCGTGGAACGTCGATACGCTGAAAGGCCTTGTGGATCTGGCCGTACAAAAGGGCGGCTGGTCGGTTTGGATGTTCCATACAAGCGACGGCGCGCGCTGGACCGATTTCTCAAAGGACGTGCTGCGGCAGGTCTGTGCGTACGCGAAGGACGCGGGTCTGCCGATCGTTACCGCGAAAGCGGGATTTCAGGCGTGCTTCGGGGATCCGTATACCCGGTGGAGCAGCGCCGCGGTCAGGCGCGTCGTTATAGAGGACGGCGTGACGGACGTAGGCGCGTTCGCCTTTTGCGATTCGGGCGCTCTTGAGAGCGTAACGTTGCCGAAAAGCGTGAAAAGCGTCGGCGCGTTCGCGTTCCGGGGCTGCGCCGCGCTCGCCGGCGCGCAATACGCCGGGACCGCGGAGGATTGGTGCGGCGTCGACGTCTCGCCCGGGAACGGCGCGTTGACCGATGCGCTCTGCGTGACCCCGCCGGCGGATCCTTTCCTCAGGGGAGACGCGGACTCCGACGGGGATATCACCTCCGCCGACGCCCGGCTGGCGCTGCGCAGGGCCGTGGAGATCGAGACCTACGCCGAGGGCAGCGCCGAATACCGCGCGTGCGACGCGAACGGCGACGGCGAGGTCACCGCCGCGGACGCGCGCCTCATCCTGCGCAAGGCCGTAGGGCTCACGGACCCGGAATTCAAAGCGTAGGAACAAAGAAAAACAGACCGCCGGAAAAAGCGTTCAGGCTTTTCCCGGCGGTCTTGACTGATGCAATTGGTTTTCCCGCGCGGCGGGTTATGGCTGCGTGAAACTGCCCGGGTAGGGAAGCCCCGGCGGCAGTCCGAGCAGATAATCGGCGGAGACGTGAAAAA
>CADBOC010000156.1 GCA_902796175.1 Oscillospiraceae bacterium
CTGAACCCCGACGGCTCCATTGAAACGCTGGGCCGGCATGAGGTGGATATCACGCTGCACGCCGATTACCCGCGGTATAAGCCGATCTGCACCATCTCGACGCCCATCTGGCATCCGAACTTCCGCGACGGGCAGATCTGCATCGGAGATATCTGGGGCGCGGGCGAATCTCTGTCGGATATCATCATCAACATCGGCGACATGATCCAGTATAAATCGTGGAACTCCGCGAGCCCCTTAAGCGCGGACGCCGCCAAGTGGGCGATCGAGAACAAGCATCTGTTTCCGGTGGGCACCGTTGAACTGAATGTGGCCGATTATTCCGCCGGCGCGGACGCCGTGAAGATCGATCTGTCTGAACCGAAAAAGGAAGCGCGCGGAGCGGATCTCAAAGACAGCGCCGCCGTCAAAGACGAAGCGCCCTTCCCGGATGCGCCTGCCGTTCCTGCCGGGCCGGTCAACGATTTTGAGATCACGGCGGAGGAGCTCGCCGGCATCGAATACGTGCCGTCTGCCCAGCGCATGCAGACCTTTTCGAAAAACGGTCTGGTGAAGGGCAACCGGGTCAACCTCAAAACGGTGCTGGTCAAGGGCGTTCTCTGGGCTGTGATCGGCGCGTTGCTGGGGTTCCTGTTCACGGAGCTTACCGACGGCCTTACCGCGGGGCACCATATCGCGCGGATCATGGGGTACGGCAATTACGCGGAGTATCTGGAATACGACGAACGGGCGGATAAGGAGTTTGAGAAGATCAGCAAAGCATTTGAAGCTTACTGCCGCAGAACGGGGCAGGATTCCGACGATACGGCTCTTTTCAAAAAATGGATGAACAGCGACGAGTTTACAGACGATCTGTCGCGCGTCGCCGAAAAATACAATGAATTAGACGACAGGTCGGACGAAGCTTTCCATGACGCGTTTCTCTATGACTTTGATTCGGATGCGGACGCGGTTGAGAAGGTCGCCAAGCGCGTCGCACGGATCGGCACCGGCCTTTGGAGCGCAGGCGTAGCGCTGATGATCGGCCTGTTCCTCGGCATAGGCGAGGGTGTGTTCTACGGCTCCAAAGACCACGCGCTGCGCTACGGGCTCATCGGCGCCGGCATCTCCACGGTCCTCGGCTTTATAAGCGGCGATCTTGCGCAGCTGATGTACGCCGCTGTGATCGACAGCGACGCGTCTCTCTTTACGCAGTCTTCCGTCCGGGGGCTCGGCTGGAGCATCATGGGGATCGGCGTCGGCCTTGCCGTAGGGCTGATTAAGCCGGAGCCCCGCCGCCTGCTGTTCTGCGGCGCAGGCGGTCTTATCGGCGCGCTGCTCGGCGGATTCCTGTTCAACTACATATTTGAGCTTATCCCCAACAATCTGGCGGCGCGCGGCGCGGCCATTCTGGTTATGGGCATTCTGATCGGCGTCGGCGTAGGCCTGCTCGAGCAGTTCGCGAAAGCCGCGTGGCTCAAGGTGATCCGCGGCGAGTTCGAGGGCAAGGAATATCTGGTGTTTGCCGGCACCACCAGCATCGGCAACAACAGCAAAAACACCATCGTGCTTTTCAAGGATAAGCTGGTGGGTCCGCACCACTGCGATATAAAGCTCGAGGGCAGCAAATACGTTCTTACGGACTGCGGCACCCCGATGGGCACGGTCGTAAACGGCAGCCGGGTCGATAAGCACATCCTGAAGGCCGGCGACGCGATCGCCATCGGCAACTCCGTGCTGGTCTTCAATACCAAGTAAAAGGGCTTTTGAAGGAACGCAGTATGAAATACAGGATCCCGTTCGCGCTTCTGACCCTGCTGTGTCTGATCGCGCACAGCATAAAGGCAGGCGCCGCCTCGTTTGACGCGGAGGCGGCGTACGCCTCTGTGTTTGTGATCGGCTCAGGCTATTCTCAGGGCAGCGGCTTCGCCGTGGGGGAGGACCGCGTTGTGACGAACGCGCACGTGATCGCCCGCTCCGGGGATGTGCGCGTATCCGCTTACGACGGCAGCGAATATGCGGCGGCGCTTATCGGCTATGACGAAACGCTCGATCTCGCGCTGCTGAAGGTCGCCGGGGCGCGCTTCAAAGCGCTGCCCTTCGGCGACGTTTCCGGCGTCAAAGCGGGGGACGACGTTTACGCGGTCGGCATACCGAAGAGCATGGCGTATTCGCTCACCAAGGGCATTATTTCAAACAAAGACAGAACGCTCAACGGCATGCGGTATCTGCAGACAGACGCGGCCGTAAACGAGGGCAACAGCGGCGGTCCGCTGCTGAACGCCGCGGGAGAGGTGATCGGTGTGAACACGCTGAAGCTTTCGGATACCGAGGGGATCGGTCTTTCCATCCCCATCGACGTGGTGGCCGCTTTTCTGGATGACGCCGCCGCCCCTTCCGCCCCGGCAGAGACTGACCCGCCGGAGGGGGATACGGCCCGGGGCGTTCCGGCCGACCCGCCCGCGTCAGCCGCGCCGGGCGGCGAGGGGAGCAGCGCTGCTCCCGCGCCGGCTTCCCGCGCGCCGGAAGGGGTAAGCGCCGGCGTGTTTGCCGCCGTGCTTTGCGTTTCGGCGGCCTCTGTGCTGCTGAACGCTGTGCTCGCAGGCATGCTGATCCGCGCGAAACGTCCCCCCGCCCCGCCGCCCGAAGACCCCGAATGGGATCCGCGCGACCGAACGGATTTTGAAATCGATTTTATGGAGTGAGAGACCTTGGCAAAGAAAAAAAAGAAAAAGGCAGGCAAAAGCGGCGCGATAGACCGTACCGTTCTTCCGCAGAATATCCTCCCGAAAGGGGAACGCGTAGAGGCGGATAAAGCCGTTTACATCCGCCGCGACGTTTACCGCGAGATCCTCCGCTTCAGCGAAAACAAGACCGAACGCGAGTGCGGCGGCGTGCTGGTCGGGTATACGGTAGAAGCGCTGGGTAAAACCAATATCATCCTCTGCGGCTTTATCGAGGCGAAGTTCAGCGAGGGCACGCCGACTACGCTGAAGTTTACGCATAAGAGCTGGGAATACATCCATGCCGAGACGGCAAAACGCTTCCCGGATCTGAAAATCATGGGCTGGATCCACACGCACCCCGATTTCGGCGTGTTCCTCTCGGAATACGACGTGTTTATCCAGGAGAGCGTTTTCAGCGATGAGAATCAGGTCGCGCTTGTGGTGGATCCGATCCGCCGGGAGGAGGGGTTCTACTTCTGGCTGAACGGCAGGATCGAACGCTGCAAGGGCTATTTTCTCTTCGACGCGCCCGGTGTGGAGCTGCGGGACGAACCGCCGGCCGAGCCTGTAAAGGTCGACCCGGTCCGCGCAAGACTGCCTGCCGCCGCCGTCTGCCTGCTTGCCGCCATGGCGATCGCGATCGCGGCGCTGATCAGCGCCACCTTGCTGCTGAATAACCGGCTGAACGACGTGCAAAAGCAGTTCCGCATGCTGGAAGACAGCGCCAATCAGGCCATCGCCGTTCTTCAGCAGCAGATGCAGAGCCTTTATTATCAGATGAACGGGTTCCCCTCCGCGCCCGCCGCGTCAGAGGAAACGCCGTCAGGAGAAACGGAGCCGGAAGAAACGCCCGCCGATCCCGCGGCGCCCGCCGGGGAGGAGGAAGGCGCTTCTGAGACTCAGCAGCCCGACGGCGGAGAAGAAGCTCAGCCGTGACCGGTATTCGAAAGGAGGCAGACTGAAATGGAAAACGATTTTGAGATCGAGCTCGAAGGGGAGACCGCCGCCCCGCGGGAAGAGCAAGCGCTTCTGCCCCAGAACGTGGCTCAGATCGGGCACGTTGAGCCGGACGACGTAAAAGTATACGTCCGTCAGGCCGTGTATCAGGCGCTCAGGCGCTATTCGGCGGCTGATACGTCTCACGAGCGGGGCACGGTCCTGCTCGGCAGTAGCAGCGTATCGCTCGGAAAAATGCATGTTGTTATCTCTGCGTACATAGAGGCGAAATATACGGACGCCTCCGCCTCCACGCTTACGTTTACCCATGAGACCTGGGATTACGTCCACAAAGAGCGCGAGTCGAAATACCCGGAGCTTGCGATCGTTGGCTGGCAGCACACGCACCCGGATTACGGGATCTTTCTGTCGAATTACGATCTGTTCATCCATGAGAATTTTTTCGATCTTCCGTTTCAGGTCGCTTACGTGATCGATCCCGTCCGGGGAACAGAGGGCTTTTTTCAGTGGCGGGGCGGCAAGATCGAAAAGCTCGGCGGCTTTTTTGTCTACGACGACGTGGGCGTACAGATTCGGCTCGAAAAGAAAACGCCTTCACACGGCGGCGTGAACCCCCCGAAGGTGAACGGCCGCGCCGTTCCGGTCGCGATCGCGGCGCTGGCCGTCTCGGTGCTGGGGCTTGCCGCCGGCGGGTTCTGGATGCACAGCAGCGCCAACAGCCGTATCTCGGCGCTGCAGAAAAAAATTGCCGCGCTCGAATCGGCCCCGGCGGCGCCGGCCGAAACCGAAGCCGGAAGCGCGGCCGGAACCGAGGCCGCGCCCCCCGCCGGCGCGGCGGATGAGGTCGTATTTTTCCGCTACACGGTACAAACGGGCGACCACCTCTACGGCGTCTGCCGTAAATTCGATATCCCCGTCGAGACCTACGGCAGGGTCATTCTTGCCTTGAACGGCATAGAAAACCCCGACGCCATCACAGAGGGCGAGC
>CADBOC010000157.1 GCA_902796175.1 Oscillospiraceae bacterium
GTGAGCACCAGCTCGGCCCCGTAGGCCTTTAAGATGTTGCGGCGCTCCACGCTCATGGTCTCGGGCATGGTCAGAATGATGCGGTAGCCCTTGGCCGCCGCGATCGCGGCGAGACCGATGCCGGTGTTGCCGCTCGTCGGCTCTATGATGACGCTGCCGGGTCTGAGCTTGCCCTCGGCCTCCGCGTCTTCGATCATGGCCTTCGCGATGCGGTCCTTCACGCTGCCGGCGGGGTTGAAGTATTCGAGCTTGAGCAGCACGGTCGCTTCGATCGATTCGGCCTTTTCGATGTTGGCGGCCTCCAGCAGGGGCGTGCCGCCGATCAGCTCCAGCGTGCTTTTATAGATCTTTGACATGGTCTTTTTCCTCCTCTTCCGTTATCAGGCTTTCGCGGCGGCGAAGCCGTTTGCAAGGTCTTCAATCAGATCGTCCGCGTGCTCGGTACCGACCGAAAGACGGATCGTATTCGGGCGTATGCCCTGTTCGAGCAGCTCCGCCTCCGTGAGCTGCGAGTGTGTGGTGGAGGCGGGGTGGATCACAAGGCTCTTTACGTCCGCCACGTTCGCGAGGAGCGAGAAGAGCCGCAGGCCGTCGATGAACTTCCACGCGGCCTCTTTGCCGCCCTTGATCTCAAACGTAAAGATCGAAGCGCCGCCGTTCGGGAAGTATTTGTTATAGAGCGCGTGATCGGGGTGATCGGGCAGAGAGGGGTGGTTCACCTTTTCCACGTCGGGGTGCGAATTCAGGAATTCCACGATCTTTTTCGTGTTCTCCGCGTGGCGCTCTACGCGCAGCGAGAGCGTTTCGATCCCCTGCAGCAGCAGAAAGGCGTTGAACGGAGAGATCGCGGCGCCGGTGTCGCGCAGCAGAATCGCCCGGATGTAGGTGACGAAGGCGGCGGGGCCGACCGCGTCGGCAAAAGATACGCCGTGGTAGCTGGGGTTCGGCTCGGCGATGTTCGGGTATTTGCCGGAGGCCTTCCAGTCGAACGCGCCGCTCTCCACGATCGCGCCGCCGAGGGTCGTGCCGTGGCCGCCGAGGAATTTGGTGCCGGAGTGCACCACGATATCCGCGCCGTGCTCGATGGGGCGGATCAGATAGGGCGTGCCGAAGGTGTTATCCACCACCAGCGGCAGGCCGTGCCTGTGGGCGAGCGCCGCGAGCGCGTCGATATCCGGGATATCGCTGTTCGGGTTGCCGAGGGTCTCAAGGTAGACGGCGCGGGTATCGTCTTCGATCGCAGCCTCCACCTCGGCGAGGTCGTGCGCGTCCACGAAGGTGGTGCGCACGCCGTACTGCGGCAGGGTGTGCGCAAGCAGGTTGTAGCTGCCGCCGTAGATGGTCTTCTGCGCCACGATGTGCCCGCCGTTCGCCGCGAGGGCTTCGACCGTATAAGAGATCGCCGCCGCGCCGGAGGCGACCGCCAGCGCCGCGCTGCCGCCCTCAAGCGAAGCCAAACGCTGCTCGAGCACGTCCTGCGTCGGGTTCGTAAGACGGCCGTAGATGTTGCCCGCGTCCGCAAGGCCGAAACGGTCGGCCGCATGCCGGCAGTTATGGAACACGTAAGAGGTGGTCTGGTAGATCGGCACCGCGCGGGCGTCCGTTACCGGGTCGGCCTGCTCCTGCCCTACATGGATCTGTCTGGTTTCAAAGCGGTAGCTGCTCATGTTTGATCGCTCCTTTTCGTCGTTTCTTTGTTTCGTTGAGCGCATTATACACCTATTAACCTACTATGTCAATAGGTTTTGTGGGAATTTTTTATGTTTTTTTCAAAAAAAAATCAGGGATCCCGGCAAAGGGATCCCCGAACTGATTTTTATCGGATCTTCAGCGTACGCAGATACGCCTTTTGTTCATCCGTGATACGGCGGCTTTCGACCGCCTTTTGGATCGCCCTGTTGTGCGTCCATACCGGCAGCCTTCGCGCCTCGATCAAGGGCAGAACTGCCTCGTACTGTTTCGCGAGCGCCGTGGCGAAATACCACGCCGCCATCATATCGATGTAGTATTCCCCGCTTCTGACCCCGGCGACGCGGGCCGGGTATTCGGGGGAAAAGGCATCGCCGAGATAATGATCCATCAGCATTCTGACGCCGAAGCGCACGGCGTAGACATACCCGCTCCCGAGCCAGCGGTCGATATACGGCAAAAGCGCCTCCCGGTTTTTGCAAAACGCCCTGGGGGAAAGCTGGTCGCAGGTGGCCCAGTTGTCGACAAAGGGAAGAAAGCGGTCCGTTTCTCTCGCCGCCTCCTCAAAATCGCGGAGCTCCGAGATCAGGAACGCGTGGAGCTGGTTCGCTTCAAAGATCCCGTGCGGTAGGGCTTTGAGCAGCTCTGCGGCGGCCGGCGTTCCCCGCATCGCCTTCGCCATCGCTCTGAGCGCCGGCGTGCGCACCCCGATCACGGACTCGGGAGCCACCGTCGGCAGCAGCTTCAGCTGGAACGCGCGGTAAGCGGGATCCTGCTCTGCGTAAAACGCTTCGAGTACCGCCTCGGGCGAGGTCAGAATATAA
>CADBOC010000158.1 GCA_902796175.1 Oscillospiraceae bacterium
AATTACTGTCGCAAGTTTTTACACTTACTCAAATTCTTTTCAAGGGTCTCTTGTATTTGTCGTTGTTTAATTTTCAAGGTTCCGTTTTCTTTCGCGCCCTCTCTCGAGTGCTTGCATATATTACCACACCTTTTCGCGTTTGTCAACACCTTTTTTCATCTTTTTTCAAAGTTTTTTTACCGCGTTTTTGTTATACTATATATTGTGGTTTTATCCGGATCGTTCCATATTTTACAACATCTTGACCGTTTCTTTTCCGTTCGCTTCGGGAATACTCCTTTTAGGACATCTGATCGAACAAGGAGGGATTCGCGTCCTTTTATCGGACGCAGTTCATGGAGCATCGTACAATTTCTTTCATTCGCAAACACATCCGGGCCGCCGTCGCCGTTCTCTCGGCGCTGCTTCTGCTGTGCGGCGGTCTCGCGAAACTGTCGCCGAGCCTGACGCCGCCTTCCGTACTGGCGCTGTCCAGACTCGGCTCCTCCGGCTCAGAGGTGCGCCGCATCCAGCAGAAGCTCAAACAGCTCGGCTATTACAGCGGCAGCGTGGACGGCATCTACGGCTCCCGCACCCGCGCCGCGGTACAGGCGTTTCAGAAGAACTGCGGCATCACGGCGGACGGCGTCGCGGGTCCGACTACCCTGCGCTACCTCGGCATTGAGGAAGCCACGCCCGTGCGCGGGTCCGACGCCTATCTGCTCGCAAAGCTCATCGCGGCAGAAGCCCGGGGAGAAAGCTACACGGGGCAGGTGGCGGTAGGCGCCGTGGTGCTCAACCGCGTGGCGCATCCGTCTTTCCCCGATTCCGTCGCGGGCGTGATCTATCAGAAGGGCGCCTTCAGCTGCGTGACGGACGCGAACTGGCAGGTCGAGCCGACGGGCGAATCTCAGCGCGCGGCGCGGGACGCCATGAACGGATGGGATCCCTCCGGCGGCGCGATCTACTATTACAACCCGCGCACCGCCACAAGCCGGTGGATCCGCACGCGGCCCGTTATCTGCACGATCGGGAACCACGTATTCTGCTCGTAAGCATCCGACTTTAATATGTAATATATTTTAATTTTATCTTGAAGAATCCGCGCCGCCGTGCTATAGTTATCTGCGATCCCAGATACGCGCGGCCGGGCGTCCCCGCGCCGCCCCCGGAAGGAGGGACCCGTTATGCGGATCTCCGAACATACAAAAGGAAGACTGCTGATCGTCGGCACGGCGCTCTGCTGGGGACTCGCCGGCGTCTGCGTCAAATCGATCCCCTGGAATCCGTTTTCCATCATGGCCTCCAGGTGTCTGATCTGTACGCTCATCCTGTTCATCGACCGCAGAGGCAGAAAGCTGCATATCACAAAAAAGACGCTTGCCGGCGCCCTGTTCGAGAGCCTGACCGGCATTCTTTATATGTCGTCGATCAAGCTGACGACCGCCGCCACCGCCATCGTGCTGCAGTACACGGCGCCGATCCTCGTTTTTCTGTTCACGGTGCTGTTCCGCAAGGTAAAACCGAAGCCGGCTCAGGCGGCGATCGTCGCGGCCGTTTTCGGCGGCTGCGCGCTTTCGTTCGCGGATTCCTTAAGCGGCGCGAGCCTCTTCGGCAATCTGCTGGGGCTTGCCTCCGGCGTTACGTTCGCGGGGCAGATCATTGTGTTCAGCGACCCCGACACGAATTCGGCCGACGGCATCGTTCTGAGCAACGCCATAAGCTTTCTCGTCTGCTTCCCGTTCTGCTTTTTTGACAGGGCGCTCGTCTTCACCCCGCAGACGGTCTTCTGGGTACTGATCCTCGGCGTGTTCCAGTACGGACTCGCGAATCTCTTTTATACGCACGGCTGTCAGAAGATCGGCAGCGTTGAAACGTCGATCCTGCTGACGCTCGAGCCGATCTTCAACCCGATCCCGGTCTGGATCGTCACGGGCGAAAAAATGGGACCGCTGGCGCTCGCCGGCTTTGTGATCGTGGTCGCGGGCGTCGCGCTCTACGGCGCGCTGCCGGCGATAGAAGCAAAACGCCGCCCGGTCTCCGCGAAGAAGAACCGCGCGGGCGGCGGCGGCGCGTGATCAGGATTCGTTGACGAGCTTGCCGCAGATATGCTCGGGCGTCAGCGAAAAGACCAGAACGTTCGCGCCGAAATGCTCGATCTCATTCTCTATATAAGCGGCGTCCTGCGTAAACTGCAGGCTCAGACGGCGCGTGATGCGGATCGCCTCTTCCGGGTCTTCGACAAAGCGCACGCGCCCGAACACGACCACGCTTCTTATGTTCAGCGCCCACTCGCCCGGGCGGCGGAAGCCCTCGTCGTACACGCAGTACGAAGCTTTTTCCTCCGCGCGCAGCGCGTCGATCTTATGCCCCGTTTTTCCCGAATGAAAATAGAGCTTTCCGTCGTCTTCGCAATACCAGTGATTGAGCGGCATGCCGTAGGGGTAGCCGTCCTCGCCGAGCACCGAGAGCACGCCGCGCTTCTGCCCCCGCAGCACGGCGAGGCATTCCTCCTCGGTGAGTTTTTGTTTTTTTCGGACCAGTTCCCGGAACATTCCTTCTCCTCCCGTTTTTTTCGGACGAACCGTTTTATAGATTGTATCATGTCGGGCGCGCCGGCGCAAGCGCGTTTTTCAGAAAAACGCCGCGCGTCCCCGCTCAGCCCCTGAACGCCCGCAGCAGAAGCTCGCCACCGACCGCAAGCAGAACGCCGCCGCCGATCGCTTCGCTTTTACCGCCAAACACGCCGCCCGCCCGTCTGCCGATCGCGCCGCCCGTGAGACAAACCAGAAACGTCACCGCGCCGATCACACCGGCTCTCAGCAGCGCCTTGCCCGCCGGCACGCTGCTCTCCGCGATCCCGGCGCAGAACGCGTCGGCGCTCGTCGCCGCGCCCTGCAAAAGCAGCGCGCGCAGGCCGACGGTGGGCGACGCTCCCGGGGCAGCGCCGCCAAGCCCCCGCAGCAGCATTCCCAGACCGAGCGCCGCAACGGCCAGAGGGGCCGCAAACCCCAGCGCGCCCCGCAGCAGCGGCGCGTAAGGAGCCGCCGCCCGCACGACAAAAAAACCGAGCAAAGGCGCAGCCGTCTGGAACGCCCCGAACACCGCGGCCGGGCGCAGCAGCTCCCGCGCCCGCGCCCCCGGACGGGCGACGCCGTTCGCGACCGCAACCGAAAACGCGTCAGCCGCCATGCCGAGCCCCAGCAGAACGCTGTTCACAACAAACAGAATGTTTTCGCGCAAAACCGCACGCTCCCCTCGCCGCGAAGAATCTTCTTTTAATCTATTGTTATTTCCGTTTTTTTGTGATATGCTTATAAATGATCATAATATGTTTTGATCGAATCGATCTTCAGGAGGTACAGAACCGCAATGGCTAAAAAATTGCTTGCGATCCTTCTTTCCGCCGTCTGTCTGCTGACGCCGACGCTGAGCGCCGGAGCCGCCGCAAAAGGAGACGTGGACGCAGACGGCAAGGTGACCGCCGCGGACGCGCGCGAAGCGCTGCGCATCGCGGTGGGGCTCAGCGCCGCCGAACAGGAAAGCGATGAATTTACCGCGGCGGACGCGGACTCAGACGGCAGGGTCACCGCCGCCGACGCGCGCCTGATCCTGCGCGCGGCAGTCGGCCTTGAAACGCTCAGAGACGCCGCCCCCGGCGAAAAACCGGACCGCCGCGCCGTTTACGCGAAGGCGAACCGGTTTACCGTGGAGATCGCCGTGGATACGGACGATTATTCCGCGCTCGGCTCCGGCTTTTTCATCAGCGAAGACGGCAGGCTCGTCACGAACTACCACGTCGTCGCGAACGCAAAAAAGCTCGAAGCGACAGACTGCGACGGCAACGTATACCCCGTAGAGCAGGTGCTCGGCGTCGACCGGGATCTGGATCTCGCCGTGCTGAAGGTGACGGGCTCCTTCCCTTACGCCGAGCTCAACAAAACGGATTACGAGACAGCCGATACGGTCTACGCGCTCGGCTCCTCGCAGGGGCTCACCTCCTCCTTCTCTGAGGGCATGATCTCGAACAAAAGCCGCGAGCTTGAGGGGTTCCCCGATACGGTCTACATCCAGCACACAGCCGCGATCTCCGAAGGCAACAGCGGCGGCCCGCTGATGGATGAATACGGCCGCGTGATTGGCGTGAACACCATGGGCGCGGAAGACGGCCAGCTGCTGAACTTCTCGGTCCCCATCAGCTGCCTCGACCGGCTCGACCTCTCCGCTCCCCTTTCGGTGGAAGCCTTCCATGAAGCGGAGCTGAACTTCAAAAGCCTGCGTCTGCTCACAAAAGAGACCTCCGAAACGCTTCACATGAAGCCCGGCGGATTTGCCGCCGAAACGCTGCGCATCGAATCAAAGACCGCCGTCACGCCCGTTGTGGAATGCGATTCCGACGCCGTGACCGCCGCGCTCTACAACTATGACATCGGCAGCATGCTCGAGGTGCTCGGCTACGGCGTTACGATCCTCACCGTAACGGCGAAGGCCCCCTGCGAAAACGCGACCGTTACCGTTTATCTGAAGGAAGCGCCCGAGCAGCGCGTCACGCTCACCGTAACGGCGGACGCGGCGGGCTCGGTCAACTACGGCGGCGCGCTTGATATCATCCCCGATTTCGGCGCCATGACCGGGATCGCGCCCTCCTCCGTAGACGTTTCGGGCATAATCGGCCTCGCCTCTGTTCTTCCCGCCCTCTCCTACGACGACAGATCCATCCGCTCCCGTTCCGCCGACGAGCTGCGGGGCGAATACGAAGCGCTGCTCACCGAAGCCGGCTTTACGAACACCGAAACCACGGGCACGCCGCTCAGGACCGTGACCACCTACGTCTACACCAACGCGAAATACGGCGTCAGCATCCAGTATATCGAAGCGAAGGCCTTCGGCAGACTGCAGAGCGTGATCATCATGCTCGGCTGATCGGGACGCACACAGAAAGGACCCCCGGGATCATCCGTCCGGGGGTCCTTGTAATTCTATTGCGCGGAGCACGCGTCATGCGTCCGACGGGACCCTGTGCGGCAGCTCCAGCAGGCGGGGCGCCGGCGCGCGGCGTTTTTCGGCGGCCTCCACATACTGCCGCATCTCGGCGGGACAATCGGTTATGATCCCGTCCACGCCGCAGCGCACAAGGAAGGCAGCCGTTTTCGCGTTGTCCACCGTCCATACGTTTACGCCGAGCCCCATCCCGTGCGCAGCCGCGACAAGCGCCCTGCTTACAAAAATGTAGGCGGGATGGATATAATCAGCCCCGATCTTACGCGCGCAGAGGAGCGCCGAGGGGATAAAGCCGCTCACCCGCGGATCGTGACACGGGTACAGCAGCCCGGTTCGGCAGGCAGGCTCCAGCTCCTTCACCGTGCTGAGGATGCGCGGGTCGAAGCTCGATATGATCACACGGTCGCCCACCCCGAAATCCCGGATCATCTCAAGGGTCTTGAGAACCAGCGTCCGTTTGCCGCGCCTCGGGCTTTTGAGCTCCACGTTGATCACACGGAGGTCCGCCTCCTTCGCGAGAGAAAGGAACTCCTCGAGGGCAGGCGCCGTCGTACCGGCGAATTCCGGCGCGAAATACGAGCCGAAATCAAAGCGGCGCAGCTCGTCGAAGGTATAATCCGAGATCAGCCCCACGCCGTCTGAGGTCGCGTCGATCCCGTAATTGTGGCAGATGACAAGGCGGCCGTCGCGCGTCAGATGCACGTCGGTCTCAAACCCGTCCGCGCCCTCTGAAACAGCAAGGCGGAAAGCTGGCATGGTATTCTGCGGCGCTTTCTGATTCGCGCCTCTGTGCGCAATGATCGTGCAGGACATTCAGCGTCACCCTCTTGTTTTTTATGGATCGCCGGGATTCAGGACTGGGCCGCCGCGAGGATCGCGGCGGTATCGAGCGTTACGTTGCCGTGCTCAATGGGATCGTTATCCCCCGCGGGCGGTTCAGGAGAGAAAAAGGTCTCAGGCCGCGCCAGAAGGATCTCCGGCGTAACGGTATGGTCGAAGCGGGCAAGGGAGTACACCGCCTGCTCGGCGCCGGAGGCGTCCTGATAGCGGATGGCGTACATATGCTTTTCCTCGCCCTCTTTCCCCTGATGCTTGGCGCAGAAGATGCCCGTCACCGTATAGTTTTTTCCCTCGGTATACTTCAGAAACGCCTTCATATACGAGACGGCGCCCGCCTCGGCGTTCTTGGTATAGGCCTCCACGGCCGGCAGCAGCTGATCGATGGTATCCACGCCCTCGATCGACTCTCTGAGCTCCTTCGGCAGCTTTTCGTAAAGCGCCCGGATCTCATCCGCGCGGTCCTTCAGGTCTGATATCTGTGTGCCCTTGCCGAAGTCACCCTTTTCGCTCACGGCTTTGAGCGTCTCCATGTACGTCTTTACCGTCTGATAGTCGGCGAAATCAGCTTCAAGCTCCTGCAGCTTTTTCAGGCCGCTCACCCGCTTCTGCTCGCCCTCATCCAGCGCATCCACCGCCGCGCGCGCGGCGGCGAGCGCGTCACCGCTCCCGGGAGTAAGCGTCCCCACGGCGCTTATGAGAGCTTCGGCATTCTTCACCGCCTCGCTCTTGCCGCAGGCGGAAAACAGCAGAAGAATGCCAAGGATCAGCGCCGCCGCGGCGGCGATTTTTTTGTTTTTCATAAATGGTTCCTCCGTTTCTGCCCGTATGCGGGCTGTTTTGATCCCGACC
This sequence comes from Oscillospiraceae bacterium, assembly GCA_902796175.1. Lineage (GTDB taxonomy): Bacteria > Bacillota > Clostridia > Oscillospirales > Acutalibacteraceae > RUG806. The sequence goes on from CADBOC010000158.1 coordinate 6,670, forward strand.
GTCGGTCGGACCGTCAAAAAACAGTATATCCGTCGAACATGAAAATAAGCTATAATCTCCCGATCAGCAGCGCGATCAGGTACAGAGCGCCGAGATGCGCCGGGTAAAACAGATAAAACGCCTTGTTGAAGCGCCGGTCGCCGCCCTGCCCGTTGTAGCAAAGCAGCAGCGGAAAGCTGAGCAGCGAAAACCATACGTACGGCATGGCGGAGGAATAGATGAAGCAGTAGCACAGCAGCGCCAGCAAAAAGGCAAAGCGCTTGCGGCGCGGACCGTCAAACAGCACGGCGCTCACAGGCAGAAGCAGACCGGAGATCCCGTAATCCATATGCAGCGCCCAGCCCGAGAACGTGCGCTGCCGCCAGGCGAACCATGTAAAAGCGCCGGCCGCAAGCAGCCAGAGACAAAACGCCCCGGCACAGAGCGCCGCGCGTTTTCCCTCCGCCCGCCGGGCCGCCTCCTTTGCGCCGCGCACGGCGAAGCAGCCGCCGCAGGAAACGGAAAACGTAAACAGGATATTCAGGAACCAGATATCGGACCGCGGCCCGACGCCGCCGCCCCCGATCAGCGTATCGGCGGCAAACACGATCTGGCAGAACGCCGCCAGCGCGCCAAGCCGCAGAAAATACCGTTTGCGGTCATGCGTATACCGGCAGCCCTCCCCGATAAAAAAAGCGAACAGCGGCATGGCAATGCGGCCGAGCCACCGAAACAGGCTCACATGGGGGAACAGCAGGATCCCCATATGGTCGAGCAGCATCGAAACGCAGGCAATCAGCTTCAGATGATTGCGGTTCACAATCGCGTCGTCCCCCTCCCCCGGATCTTCGGCGCGGCGCCGGCAGTACAAAAACCAAAAAAACTGTTTTATATTATATCACAGCGCCGCAAAAAAAGCAACGGCAGCCCGCCATTCAACAAAAAATTGTGAATCAAAGACGGAAAAACCGAAAAAAATTTATGTAGCATGCTAAGTTTTTCATTTTCCATGTTGACAAATAGACAAAATAGAATTAAAATGAGCGTATCCGCTTATACTCACCGCTACGATACCAGAAAATCATCAAGCCGGGAGGAATCATCATGGATATACGGAATCTTCGAACCTTCATCCGGGTAGCCGAACTCAACAATTTCACCAAGGCCGCACAGTCCATGGGGTATTCGCAGTCTGCCGTAACGGTCCAGATGCAGCAGCTTGAAAACGAGCTCGGGATCCCGCTGTTCGACCGGATCGGCAAAAACATCAAGCTCAATCAGTACGGGCTCAATTTTGTGGATTACGCGATCCGCGTGATCGAGGCGATGGAAAAGGCCGAGAACTTCGCCACAGACAGCCGACATATGAAGGGCTACATCCGATTCGGCATCGTAGACAGCATTCTCAACGCCTGCTTCATCCGCATTCTGCCCGAATTCAACCGGCGTTACCCGAACATCAACGTAAACGTAACGGTCAGCTCCGCCAGAGAGATCGAGACAAAGATCCGCACCAACGAGCTGGATTTCGCCTATCTGCTCGATTACAAGGTCCCGCGAAAGGAATGGATCCGCCTCAGAGAAGAGATCGAACCGATCATCTTCGTCTGCAACCCGGTGAACCCGCTCGCTGAACGCGACGAGGTCAGCTTTGAAGAGCTGATCAACGAGCGGCTGATCCTGATGCCCCCGGGGGAAGGATACCGCTATCTCTTCGACGACGAGCTCGCCAAGCGCAACCTGTTCGCCTCCCCCAGCATCGAGATCGCGAACACCGAAACGATCCTCAAAATCGTGACGCAGGAAAACTACGTCACCATGCTGCCTGTATTTGTCGCGCGGGAATATGTGCGCAGCGGCCGGCTCCGCGTGATCAACACCCCCGGCGCCGAGATGCAGCAGTGGTCGCAGCTCGTTTACCTCAAGGGCAAGGCGATCACGCCGCAGATGCAGGTCTTCATCGACACGGTGCAGGAGCTGCTGCCCCCGCTCTCGACGGAGCCGTCAAAGCTTTGACCGAAAACAACAGATCCCGACGCGCGGTTTTTTACCGCGCGTTTTTTCTTGCCTTACGGCGGAAGGGCTGATATAATCGAAAGAGAGGAGGCGAGAACGCCATGATAAAAAACGGGACCTTTACGGGCAAACAGGGCAAAAACCACATACAGGGGATGGCCGTCGACGAAAAACGCGGCTATCTCTACTTTTCCTTTACGACGCGCCTTATAAAAACAAAGCTCAGCGGCGAACCGGTCGGGAGCGTATCGGGGCTCGTCGGCCACCTCGGCTGCATCTGCCTTGACCCCGCCGACGGCAGGGTATACGGCTCGCTGGAGTATAAGCACGACGGCATAGGCCGCGGGATCCTGCGTTCGATCGGGGCAGCCGATACGTTTTCGGACGGCTTTTACGTCGCCGTATTCGACGCGGACAGGATCACGCGCCCGGATATGGACGCGGAGGGCGACGGCATTATGACAGCCTGCTTTCTGCCCGAGGCGCTCGCGGATTATGAGGGAGCCGGTTTCGCGCCGGACGGCAGCCCCCTGCCCCACCGATACGGCTGCAGCGGCATAGACGGCGTGTGCATCGCCCCGCCGCCCGGCGGCGATCCGGCAGAGGAACGCCTTTACGTCGCCTACGGCGTATACGGGGACGTCGCCAGAGACGACAACGACCACCAGATCCTGCTCTCCTATCCGCTTGACGCGTTTCTCCCCGCGGCTCAGCCGCTGAAACAGGCCGCGCCCCACCGCGCCGCCCCTGCGGCAAGACCGGAAAAATACTTTGTTTTCACTGGGAATACCGAATACGGCGTACAGAACCTCGCCTATGACGCGACCCGGTCGCTGCTGTTCATGGCGGTATACGCCGGAAAGAAGCCGGCGTATCAGAACTGGGACGTCTTTGCCGCGGATCTCACAAAACCGGCGGCGAAGACGCCGCTCAGAGGGCTCGCGGAAACGGGCGCGGCGCTCACCCTCTGCGGGGCCGATTCGCCGGAGGAACCGAATGCGGGCGGCTGGCGTTTTTCATACGGCCAGTACGGTTTCTGCCCGCGGCCCGACGGCACGTTTTATATAGCGCAGCCCGAAACGGCCGGCGGCGAACAGGCGGCGCGCGTATTCCGTTTCGCCTTCGACCCCGAAACAGGTTTTACGCGCCTGACCTGAACGAAAGAAAGGAGACCGGCTATGAATAAACCGTACTTTCACGAACAAACGGACGCCCGCGCGAACGGAAGCCAGATCCTGATCGCCGACGGCTTCCGCTTTACGCTGCTCTCTCCCCGCCTGCTGCGGGTGGAGAAGGCGGAGACCTGTACCGACCGGCCGAGCTTTGCCGTGATAAACCGCCGCTTTGCGGCGGGCAGGATGCGGCTGTACCGCGACGCGGACGCGATCCTCTGCAAAACGGACGCCGTCACATTCCGAGTAAAAAACGGCGTGCCTGTCAGCGTGACCTTTGACGACGCGGGCAAAACCGTCGAATTCCGCAAACAAAAGAACCTGAAGGGCACGCGCCGCACGCTGGATCTCACCTTCGGGGCCGTTTCGCTTTCAGACGGGCTTCTGACAGAGGACGGCGCGTTTCTGCTGGACGACGCAAAGTCGCCGCTGATGGGGGAGGACGGCGCGTTCTTTCCGCGAGAGCCGGGCGCGACCGATTATTACGCCTTCGCCTACGGCAAAGACTACCCCGCGACCCTGCGGGCGTTTTACAGGATCAGCGGCCCCGCGCCCCTGATCCCGCGCTTTGCGCTCGGCGTATGGTGGAGCCGCTACCACGCCTACTCCGCGGAAGAATACCTCGCGCTGATGGAGCGCTTTCGCAAAGAGGACGTTCCGCTGACCGTCGCCGCCGTGGATATGGACTGGCACTGGGTAAAGGAGGTCCGCAGCCGCTTCGGCGTGAACTACGGCGGCTGGACCGGCTATTCATGGAACACCGATCTTTTCCCCGATCCGCCCGCGTTTCTGGCGGCGCTGCACAAAATGGGGCTGAAGACCGTTCTCAACCTTCACCCGGCGGACGGCGTCCACGCCTACGAGGACGCGTACACCGAAGCCGCCGCCGCCATGGGCATGGACCCGGCTGAAAAGAAAACGATCCCCTTCTCCTGCGCCGACGAACGCTTCCGCGATATGTATTTTACCGTTCTGCACCATCCGTTGGAAAAACAGGGCGTGGACTTCTGGTGGATCGACTGGCAGCAGGGCAGAAAAAGCGACGCGCCGGGGCTCGACCCGCTGCCGGTCCTCAACCGCCTGCATTATCTGGATTCCGCAAAAAACGGGAACCGTCCGCTGATCCTCTCCCGCTACGCGGGGCTCGGCTCGCACCGCTACCCCCTCGGTTTTTCCGGCGACACCGGGATCGAGTGGTCAACGCTGCGCTTTCAGCCCTATTTCACCGCCACCGCGGCAAACGCCGCCTTCGGCTGGTGGAGCCATGACATCGGCGGCCACCACTTCGGCAGGCGCGACGACGCGCTCTACCTGCGCTGGCTGCAGTTCGGCGTGTTTTCGCCGATCCTGCGTCTGCACTCCACCGCCAGCGACCTGCTGGGCAAGGAGCCGTGGCGCTTCTCCTCCGCCGTCTGCGAAAACGCGAAATACTGGCTGCGCTTCCGCCACCGCCTCATTCCTTATATCTATACGATGGCGCACCGCTCGCGTTTTGAGGGCAGAGCGCTATGCGAGCCGCTGTACTACACCTGGCCCGAAGAGCCCGGCGCGTACGAAGCGCCGAACGAATACCGCTTCGGCTCCGAGCTCATCGTCTGCCCCATCACCGCGCCCGACCACCGGGAGCTGCTGATGGGCAGCGCGGAGGTCTGGCTGCCCGAGGGGACCTGGACCGATCTTTTCACCGGCAGACGGTACCGCGGCGGCAGAACGCTGACGCTGTTCCGCGAAACGACCGAAATTCCGGTCCTCGGCGCCCCCGGCGCGATCGTGCCGCTCTCGGCGGATCCCGGCAACGGAACGCAAAATCCGCGGGCGTTCGAGATCCTGACCCTTGCGGGGGACGGCGACTTTACCCTGACCGAGGACGACGGCGCGCCGGAGGAGACGCTCCGCGCGGCGCGTACGCGCCTTTCGATCCGCTTTCGGGAGGGCGCGCTGCGCTTTACGGTCCACGCCGCCGAGGGAGACCGCTCCGTTCTGCCGGAAAAACGAAGCTGGACCGTCCGGGTCGTCGATACCGGAACGGTCTTCG
>CADBOC010000159.1 GCA_902796175.1 Oscillospiraceae bacterium
CAGTGCCGATCCACTGCCTCCCCGCAAACCCGTCCGGGCGCTCGGGTCGCTCCTCAGCGTTGCCCTATCCTCCCTGACGGTAAAGCGAGAATCATTATATCACAAAAAGCGGATTTGAACTATTCACTTTAAATATTGTCCTTAACAAAGGGTCACGAACAAGTGGAGAGTGAAGAGTGAAGAGTGAAGAGGTGTTCCGAGAAACCTGAGGGTTTCTCGGAACGGCGCCGAACATAGAAAGGAGAAATGAAAATGATCGATGAGATCAAAGAAGTGCAGAATCGGACCCGCACAGAAAACGGCGCGGCCGCTTTCGTCTCGTCCCTTGACGCTTGCGTGGATCTCTTTTTCAGGATCGGCGCGCTGCGTCTCTCGAAACCGGAAACCGTAGAAAAACTGTTTGTCAGAGCGTTCGCCGAGGATCCCGACATGGCGCTGCGCGCGGCTTTTTATGCGCGGGACGCGCGCGGCGGGCTCGGGGAGCGCAGAACCTTCCGTCTGATCCTGAAGTGGCTCGCGCGGCATGAACCCGAGTCAGTTCGCAAAAACATTGCGCTGGTCCCGGAATTCGGCAGATACGACGATCTGCTCATGCTCCTGGGTACGCCGGCGGAGGCGGACGCGGTCCGTTTTCTGAAAGAAAAGCTGGCGGAAGACGAACAGGCGCTCTCGGAAGGCAAAAACGTTTCCCTTCTCGCGAAATGGCTGCCCTCCGTCAACGCTTCGAGCCCTGAAACGAAGACGGCCGCGAGATTTCTCGCGCGGCAGTTCGGTATGCGGGAGGAGACGTACCGGAAGAAGCTTTCCGCGCTCAGAAGCAGGATCGGTCTGCTTGAGACCGCGCTTGTGCAGAAGGCGGATACCTTCGATTACGAAAAAATGCCCTCGCGGGCGCTGTTCTGTCACCGCGCGGCGTTCCTGCGCCGCGACCCGGACCGCTTCAACGCCTTTGTCGAGGCGGTGCGGGAGGAAAAGAAACGCATGCACGCGGCGTGCATCTATCCGTACGAGGTCGTGCGCGCTCTGTTGGCGACCCCGGGAAAAGAGGAGCGCGCGGCGCTGGACGCGGTCTGGCAGTCTCTGCCCGATTTTACGGACGACACGAACGCGCTCGCCGTAGTGGACGGCTCCGCCTCCATGTACTGGAGGCCTGTGGATACGGCGGGCACGCTGCCGGCGCATGTGGCGCTCTCTCTGGGGCTGTATCTGGCGGAGCGCAGCCGCGGGGCGTTCCGGAACCATTTTATCACTTTTTCGAGCCGGCCGCGGCTCGTAGAGATCAAGGGGAGAGATCTCAGTGAACGCGTCGAATACTGCATGACCTACAACGAGTGCGCCAATACGGATCTCGCGGCGGTCTTCCGTCTGCTGCTCGATACGGCGGTGGAAAAAGGCCTGCCGCAGTCGGATCTGCCCCAGACGCTGTATGTGATCTCGGATATGGAGTTCGACCATGGCGTCGACGCGGACGTTACCGTGTTTCAGGAGGCGAAAGCCGCGTTCGAAGCCGCCGGCTACCGTCTGCCCGCCGTCGTGTTTTGGAACGTGCAGTCCCGCCACGGCGTGATCCCCGTAACAAAGCATGAGACGGGCGCGGCGCTCGTTTCGGGGCTCAGCCCCACCGTGTTCAGGATCGCGATGTCGCGGCAGACCGATCCCGTCTCTTTTATGCGGAGCGTATTGGAGAACGGGCGATACAGCCGCGTCTCAGCCTGAGATCCTCAAACACGCCGTTCGCGGCTGCCGGGCGCGGCCGAACGAACCGCGTGTTTTTTCTTGCATTTTCCGTTCGCATGTGCTACCATTTTTCTGTACTGCCGTGAGGCGGAAAACGATCTGAACGGGGAGACAGACGCACATGAGAAAAAGCGTGCCCGTAACGGGCTGGCGCGTGACGTTCGCGCCGAATGAAACGGTGAAAAAACAGGCGTTCGCGCCGAAAACGGTAAACGAGACGCTCTCGGGCGGATTTGAGACGGTCGAAGCCGCCGTTCCGGGCAATTTTGAACTGGATCTGATGCGGGCGGGAAGGCTGCCGGATCTCTATTACGGGGATAATGTGCTCAAAGCGCAGGAGCTCGAAAACATGCATCTCTGGTACACGGCGCGTTTTGATCATGCGCCGGAGCCGGGGACGCAGACCGTGCTCACCTTCGGCGGGATCGATACCGCCGCCGAGATCTTTCTGGACGGCGGGCAGATCGGTTTTTCCGAGAATATGTTCGTCCCCTTTACATACGCGCTGGCGGATGAAGGACCGCGCGCGCATGAGATCGTGGTGCACATCCTGCCCGCCGTCATTTACGCGCGCGGGCGCTACGCCGCCGCCACGGTCACCGCGCACAGCTTCAACGACGATTCCGTAAAGCTCAGGAAAGCCCCTTATATGTACGGCTGGGATATCATGCCGCGCATCGTTTCGGCGGGGCTCTGGAAGCCCGTCACCCTCGAAACGCTGCCCCTTGACCGCATCGAGGACGTGTTCGTCTATCCGTGGTCCCTCGGCGGGGACAGGGCCGAAATGCGCTGCCGCATCGCCGTGCGGGCCGAGGCGGATTTGATGACCGACTACCGGTACGTCATAGAGGGGGCCTGCCGCGACAGCGTTTTCCGCTTTGAGCGGCCGATCACAGGCGCGGATTCGCTCGACGGCTTCGCGATCGAAAACCCTTACCTCTGGTATCCGAAAAACTACGGAGCGCCGGATCTTTACGACGTGACGGCCACGCTCATGCGGGGCGAAACGGTATGCGATACAAAGCGTTTTCGCATCGGCCTGCGCATCGTGGAGCTGGAGCAGCGCTCCCCGGCGGGGCCGGACGGCGAGTTTTTGATCCGCGTGAACGACAAAAAGATCTTCTGCATGGGCTCGAATCTGGTGCCGACGGACGCCTTCCCCTCCCGCATAGACGCGTATACGCCCCGCCAGAATGAGATGCTCAAGGACCTCGGCTGCAACATCGCGCGCTGCTGGGGCGGGAGCGTCTACCCGGGGGAGGCGTTTTACGACTTCTGCGACGAGAACGGCATTCTCGTCTGGCAGGATTTTGCGATGGCCTGCGCGCGGTACCCCGAGGATCTTCGTACGCTCACCGAGCTGGAGCGGGAGGTGCGGCACGTTGTGCGGCGCTTGCGCAACCACCCCTCGATCGCCGTGTGGGCGGGGGATAACGAGTGCGATTCTCACCAGCCGCGGCAGTTCATCAACGGCCGGCGCGTGAACGCCGCCGACCCCAACGACAACCTGCTCACGCGCGGCCTGATCCCCTTTGTGCTGCGAAACGAGGACCACACAAGGCCCTATGTGCCGAGCTCCCCCTATGTGGATCCCGCCGCCTTCGCCGCCGGCAGCGAGCCGTACGCCGCAGAGCAGCACCTGTGGGGCCCGCGCGATTTCTTCAAGGGCGATTTTTATATGTATTCCACCGCCCATTTCGCGAGCGAGACGGGCTACCACGGCTGCCCCTCGCCCGATTCCCTGAAAAAGTTCCTCTCCCCGGCTGCGCTCGGGAACAGGGGGACCGGCAGAACCTGTGACGACCCCGAGTGGATGCTGCATTCCAGCACCTTCCGCATCGACGGTTTCGCGCCCTACAACGGCCGCATCCCGCTGATGATCCGCCAGACGGAGCGCCTGTTCGGGTACGCGGAAAAAGACCTCGCCATGTTCGCGCTGCAGAGCCAGATCTCGCAGGCGGAGGCGAAAAAATTCTTCATCGAGCACTTCCGCGCCGCGAAGTGGCGGCGTACCGGCATCATCTGGTGGAACCTGATCGACGGCTGGCCGCAGGTCTCGGACGCCGTTGCGGACTGGTACGGTACGAAAAAGCTCGCCTACTCCTATATCAAACGCAGCCAGCAGCCCTTCTGCCTGCTCTTTGACGAGCCCTCAGGCGGGCTTCTGACGCTTAAGGCCGCAAACGACACGCCCGCCCCGGTAACGGTCTCGTACCGCGTACGGACCATGCCGGAGGGTGAAACGGCGTATGAGGGGACCTGCGCGGTATCCCCGGGCGAAACGGAAAAAACCGGCTGCGTGATCCCGGAAACGCCGGGCGCGTTTTACCTGATCGAATGGGAGGGGGACGAAACAGGGCGCAACCACTATACGGCGGATATCTGCCACGGGCTGGATCTGAAACGGCATCTCTCGCAGCTGAAAGCCGCCGGTTTTCTTGACGCGCTGGAGGGATTTTCCGATCTGCCGGCAGTCGATTGACGGTTGACAGAACTTGCTTCATAATGATATAATATAATATCAACAGCGGCCGGCGGCGTTTTCCGCGCCGGGCGGCTTTGGCGCGGGGCATCCCCCGCATTACCTGCGGAACACCGCAAAAGAAAGGAAACATACCTATGCAAAAGATCATCGTTGCCGATGACGAGGAGCTGATCCGCCGCCTTGTCAGCGATTTTCTTACGGCGGAGGGCTATGAGCCGCTGCCGGCGGACGACGGCGACGTAGCGCTGCGTCTGTGGGAGGAAAACCCCGACACCGCTCTGCTCATCCTCGACATCATGATGCCGAACATGGACGGCTGGGAGGTCACCCGCCGCATCCGCGAGACCAGCGACGTGCCCATCATCATGCTCACAGCCCGGTCGCTGGAGTACGACCAGTTAAGGGCCTTTGATTCCGGCGCGGACGATTACGTCACCAAGCCCTGCTCGCCCTCTGTGCTCATGAAGCGGGTCGCGGCCCTGCTGCGCCGCCGCCAGAGC
>CADBOC010000160.1 GCA_902796175.1 Oscillospiraceae bacterium
CTGTACACCTTCGAAAGCCTGCGGTTCATAGGGGGATACGTTCCGTTCCTCCTGCTTTGCGCCGTCGCCTGTACGCCGGTCGTGCCGAAGCTGAGAGACGCTCTCTACAAACGCAGCCTTGACCACTATTACACGCTGCGCGCATACGGCGCGTTTCGTGCCGTGGTCCCCGCGGCGCTGCTGGTTCTGAGCGTTCTGGCGCTCGTCGGGGATTCCTACAATCCGTTCCTCTATTTCCGCTTCTGAAAGGCGTTGCGATATGGCGAAGAAAAAACACAATAATAGATGTAAAAATAAAAAGAAGACGAACCCCGCTCTCAACAGCCCGGCGGCGGATGTGAACGCCCCCTGCCCCGCTCCGGAAGACGGAGCCCCCGCGGCGGACGCCGCCGTACCCGCCCCGGGAACGGTCTCTGCGGCCGAAGACGGCGAAGCGCCGGCGAAAAAATCCGAAGCCCCCGCGAAGGACGCCGAAGCCCCCGAGGAAGACGCCGAAGCCCCGGAGGAAGACGCCGAAGCCCCCGAGGAAGACGCCGAAGCGCCGGAGGAAGACGCCGAAGCCCCCGAGGAAGACGCTAAAGCCCCTGCGAAAGACTCAGAAGACGCCGAAGACGCCGCGGAAAACGGCGAAGACACGCACGAAAAAGAAGCCGACTCCGACGGCGATGAGGCGCAGGCCGCGTCTGACAGTCAGACGGCGGCCCGCATACGCGTACGCAGAAAAAAACTCGATCAGTTCGCCAAAGCAAGTCTCGGCATCGCCTCCGCCGTTATGCTCGGCATGACGGCGCTCAGCTTTACGCTGCCGCTGCGGCAGACCGTTTCCGACGCGGAAAAACGAAAGCTCGCCGAATTCCCCTCGTTCAGCGCCGGGGCGCTGTTCTCGGGCAGATACTTCAGCGAGATCGGCGTATGGTTTTCCGATACCGTTCCGTTCCGCGACTCCCTGACGAAGGCCGCCGGGACCCTGCGGCGCTTTCTCTTCACCAGCGGCGCGCAGACCGGATTCCAGGAGGGGGTACAGGGAGACGAGATTCCCGACGTGCCCGCGCCGGCGCAGACGGCCGACTCCGCTAAAGCGCCGGAACAGACCGCCGCAGCGCCCGAACAGACCGCCGCGACGCAGGCCGAACCCGCTTCCGCCGGAGATCAGACGACCGTCCCCGCCCCGACCGGCGGCTCCGGCGAGACGGCCTCCGCCTCAGACGCCGCCGCGCAGGAAACCACGGCGGCGCCCTCCGACGCGACCGCGGCCTCCGCGCCCGCGGCTTCGAGCGCGCCGGCGGCCGGCTTTGAGGAGCTTTCGAGCCTGATCATCAGCGGCAACGCCGGTTACGAATACTACCACTTTGTGCAGAGCACGGCGGACGCGTACACCGCCGCCGTCAACAGAGCGGCTCAGCTGCTTGCCGGCAAGGCGCAGGTGTACGCCATGATCATACCGACCTCCATCGACGTTACGCTCGACCCCGCCGTGCGCCGGCAGATCTCCGTATCGGACCAGAAAAAGGCGATCGCCTACATGGAGAGCTGCTTCTCCCCCGAGGTAAAGCGCGTTTCCATCTTTGATACGCTCACGGCGCACCGCGACGAATACATCTACTTCCGCACCGACCACCACTGGACCGGTCTCGGGGCGTACTACGCCTACCGGGAATTCTGCCGCGTAAAGGGCGTGAAGCCCGTCGAGATCAAAGACGCCGTCACCCATAAGTACGAGGGCTTTCTCGGCAGCTTTTACAGCGATTCGGGCCGCAACCCGGCGCTGGGCGAAACGCCCGATTACGTCTGGACGGTGGAACCCAAAGCAAAAACCAGCCTGCAGATCACCCAGTCCGACGGCAGCGTGATCAACGGAGACGTGATCTATAACGCCGACAACTCGATCGCCCCCTACAAATACAGCGCCTTCATCTGGGGCGACAACCCCTTCTCGGTGATGGTAAACGAGGATATGGAGAGCGGCGACTCCTGCCTTGTGGTCAAAGAAAGCTTCGGCAACGCGTTCGTGCCGATGCTCGCCGCCCATTACAAAACCGTATACGTCATGGATTACCGGTATTATAACGGCTCCGTCGCCGCGCTGCAGGCGCAGTACGGGATCCGCGACGTTATCTTCGCGAACAACATCTCCATGACGCGCGCGCAGTCGCTCGTGGGGCAGCTCGCTTCAAAGATCGGATAAAAACATCGGAGGTACGAACCATGCTCAAAGGTATTTCCCCGCTTCTCTCCCCGGATCTGCTGAAGATCCTCTGCGAAATGGGCCACGGCGACGAGATCGTGCTCGGCGACGGCAACTTTCCGGCGGCGTCCAACGCGCGGCGGCTTGTGCGCGCCGACGGTCTCGGCGTACCGGAGCTGCTGGACGCGATCCTGCCGCTTTTCCCCCTCGACTCCTATGTGGATGAGCCCGTGCTGCTGATGGCGGTCTCGGGCGGCGACCCCGTGCCTGAGATCTGGCAGGACTACCGCCGGATCGTCGCAAAGCACGCGGGGAACGTTTCGATCGGGCAGATCGGGCGCTTTGAATTCTATGAACGCGCAAGAAACGCCTACGCCGTGATCGCCACGGGTGAGACCGCCGTATACGCGAACGTGATCCTGAAAAAAGGCGTTGTAAAACCGTAACGAAAGGACCGTATATCATGCAAAAAAGACTGCTTGCGTTTGACTTCGGCGCCTCCTCCGGCAGAGCCGTGCTCGGGATCTACGACGGCGCTCAGGTCAGAATGGAGGAGATCCACCGCTTTTCCAACGACCCCGTCTATGTGAACGGGACCTTCACCTGGGACGTTCTCCGCCTGCTCTTCGAGATCAAGGCCGGCATACTCAAGGCAAAGGCCGCCGGCGGCTTCGACAGCATCGGCATCGATACATGGGGCGTGGATTTCGGCCTGCTGGACGCGGACGGGCATCTGTGCGAAAACCCCGTACACTACCGCGACACGCGCACCCGCGGCATGATCGAAGAGAGCGAAAAATACATCCCCCGCGCCAGATTCTATCAGAAGACCGGCATCCAGTTCATGGAGTTCAACACGGCCTTTCAGCTGCTGAGCCTGAAGCTGCAGCGCCCGGCGCTGCTCGAACGCGCCGACGCGCTGCTGTTCATGCCGGATCTGCTGAGCTACTTCCTGACAGGCAAAAAGCTGAGCGAGTATTCCATCGCCACCACCTCGCAGCTCGTCGACGTTGAGACCGGCGGCTGGTGCGGCGAAGTGATCGACGCGCTGGGCCTGCCCCGCCGCCTGCTGCAGAATATCGTGCCCACCGGGACCGTGATCGGAAAACTCTCGCCCGCCATCTGCGAGGAGCTGGGCGTGCCGCCCGCCGACGTGATCGCCGTGGCGGGGCACGACACCCAATCCGCCATTACGGCCGTCCCCTCCGCGGAAAAGGACTTCGCGTTCTTAAGCTGCGGCACATGGTCTCTCTTCGGCACGGAACCGGAAGCGCCCATCGTGAACGACGTGAGCCGTTCGCTCAACTTTACGAACGAGGGCGGCTACGGCGGCAGCGTCGGCTTTCTGAAAAACATCTGCGGTCTGTGGCTCATACAGGAGAGCAGACGGCAGTGGCAGCGGGAGGGAACGTCCTATTCCTACGCCGACCTTGAACACTTTGCGTTGTCATGCGAACCTTTCAAATGCTTTATTGACCCCGATAACGCGTCTTTTGCCACGCCCGGCAATTTGCCTGAACGCATCAAGGCGTTCTGTGAACAGACCGGGCAGTATGTGCCGCAGACCGTCGGCGAGATCATGCGCTGCGTCTATGAGAGCCTTGCGCTCAAATACCGCCATGTGCTGGAGGGGCTCGAGACCTGCACGGGCAAGACCTACCCCGTTATCCACGTGCTGGGCGGCGGCACAAAAGACCGCCTGCTCTGCGATATGACCGCCTGCGCCACGGGCCGCGAGGTGCTGGCCGGGCCGATCGAGGCCACGGTCTGGGGCAACCTTGTGCTGCAGCTGATCGCCGCGGGCGAGCTGGCGGATATCGGCGAAGCGCGCAGACTGATCGCGAAAAGCGAAACGCCGCTGCGGTATTCCCCGCGTGAAACCGAAAAATGGGAGGCGGCGTACCGGCGATTCGGGCCGATCGCAGAGGGATGAGATGCAGGCTGATTTAACCGACGTCAATACGCTCAAACGGCTTCTCGCCCGGCACGGCTTCACGTTCTCGAAGGGTCTCGGGCAGAATTTTCTCACAGATCCCGGCGTATGTCCGCGCATGGCGGCTCTCTGCGGCGCTGAGAAAGAGGACGGCGCGCTTGAGATCGGCCCCGGCGCCGGCGTGCTGACGCGGGAGCTCGCGAAAACGGCGAAGCGCGTCGTTTCGATCGAAGCGGACGCGCGCCTGCTGCCCGTGCTC
>CADBOC010000161.1 GCA_902796175.1 Oscillospiraceae bacterium
CCCGCGCGCTGCATGGAGAGCAGAAGCTGTTTGTTGTTGACGCCGGCGTCGATCAGCACGCCGTGCTGCGCCGTGCCGACGTAGGCGGCGTTGCCGCCCGAGGAGGAGCAGAGCGTACAGAATCTTGCCATCTTCGCCTCCTTTTACAGTTTTGCGCCGAACTTACCGCCGCCGAGCTTGCCGCCCCCGAATTTGCCGCCGCCGAGCTTGCCGCCGTTTTTGCCGCCGGCCTTCCCCGCGCTGAAATTGCTGAGCAGATTCGTATCAAAGGAGAAGCTGATGGAATCTTCCTGTCTTTTGCGCTTGAGCGCAAGATCGATCATACGGTCAAGCAGCTCCCGGTACGAAACGCCGAGGGGCTGCCAGAGATAGAAAGAGAGGCTGCCGGGGATCGTATTGATCTCGTTGAGATACACGGTATCCGTATCGCCGTCGATCATAAAATCGATCCTTGATACGCCGTTGCAGCCGAGCGCCCGGAACGCTTTAACGGCAAGCGAGCGGATCTCTTCGCGCCGCTCGGGGGAAATATCCGCCGGGATCTTGCGAAGCAGACCTGCCATGCCTTTGTTGGAGCGTACGTATTTATCGTCAAAGCTCAGGATCTCATCGCTGCGCGCGGGCCGTTCGCATTCGCTCGCCTCTGCCTTTTCGACGTCGCCAAGCACGGCGCAGTTGATCTCGGTCAGGTTCTTGATGGCGCGTTCACACAGGACCGCCCCCGCATAGCGAAAGGCGTCTTCGAGCGACGCGCGCAGCTCCTCGGCGTTATGCGCCACGCTGATGCCGACGCTGGAGCCGAGGTTCACAGGCTTTACGATCACAGGATAGCCGATCTTCTTCTCGCACTGTTCTACCGCGCCGGGCAGATCCTGCAGCGCGGACGCGTAAAAACGGACGCAGTCGAGCACGGGAACCCCGTTTTCCCGAAGCACCGTCTTCATCACATATTTATCCATGCCGACGGCGGAAGCCGTCACGTCGCAGCCGACAAACGGAACGCCGAGGGTCTTCAGATAGCCCTGCAGGGCGCCGTCTTCCACGTTCGTGCCATGAACGATGGGGAAAACCACGTCAACCTCAGAGAGCAGGTTGCTGCCGAATTTTTTCAGCGGATAGCGCAGGAGCTGCACCCTTCCACCGGCGTTCAGCATAAAGCAGCGGGTGCTTTTTTCGAGCAGCGCCGGGATATCCCGGTACTCCTCGATGCAGCTGCACGCAAAGGAGGTATAGAACTCGTTCTCCTTCGTGATGTATACGGGGATCACATCGTATTTTTCGGGGTCGAGCGAGGCGATCGCCTGCAGCGCCGAAATAACGCTGACCTCATGTTCCACGCTTCTGCCGCCGAACAGTACGCAAAGCTTGATTTTCATAGAACGGTATCTCCTTATGCTCAATAATTATCCGGCAGATCGTTTTCAAGCAGAACGATCTTCTTCCGGTCGGTCTTCAAACCGTAAACATACCGCATCGCGGCCGTAAAATCCGGAGCGACGAACAGCTTTTTTTCGCCGCCGGCCACTTTTACACCGTCCTGTATGGGCAGCGTCTGTTTTTCCCCGACCAGAACGATACAGTCGCAGCTTTGGGCCGCCTGCCCGCCGAAGGCGCGGTTGAGTTCATATTCCTTGTCGCCGAGCTCCACCATGCCGGGTGTGACGAGTATGCGCAGGCCGTCCATCATGCCGAGCGTTTTGAGCGCGGCCTCGCAGCCCGCGGGGTTCGAATTGAACGCGTCGTCGATGATGGTGACGCCGCCTTTTTCGATGATCTGCATGCGGTGCGGTACGGATTCGATCCGATGCACCGGCGCGACGGTCTCGCTCATCGGCATGCCGAAACCGTTGGCGCAGGCGATCGCGCCCGTGATGTTCACAACGCAGTGCTCGCCGAGCAGCTTTGTTTCGTACTCGGTCACGCTGCCGTCGGGCGCGGCGACCTTGAACGACGTGCCGGCCGCCGATACGCGGATATCAAAGCCGCGGTAGTCGCAATCCTCCCGCGTGCCGTACTTGATAAAAGCGTGGGGGGGCGGGTTCTGACGGATGCGCTCATTGTCCCAGTTCACATACAGTCTGCCGTCTTCCGGCAGCGCGCGGGCAAGCTCATATTTCGTTTTGATGATATTCTCTACGGAGCCGAAGCTCTCTAAATGCTGATCGCCCAAAGCCGTGATCACGCCGTGCTGCGGATGCACGATATCGCACAGCTCTTTGATATCGCCGACCCACTTCGCGCCCATCTCGCACAAAAAGATCTTATGCACGCGCCGGAGCGAACCGCGGACGGTCTTCACC
This sequence comes from Oscillospiraceae bacterium, assembly GCA_902796175.1. Classification (GTDB taxonomy): domain Bacteria; phylum Bacillota; class Clostridia; order Oscillospirales; family Acutalibacteraceae; genus RUG806. The sequence goes on from CADBOC010000161.1 coordinate 2,301, forward strand.
ACGCCCATCGGCGTGTTGTAGCTCTCGGGCGTGACGAGCGTATCCGTCCACCCGCGCAGAATGGTGTAGAGATAGAACTTGACGCCCGTCTTGCCGTAGGAGCCCGTAATGCCGACGGTCTGAAGGCCGACGGCTTCGCGCAGCATTTTTTTCGCCTCGTTCGTATAATGGCGGTTGATCGAAAGCTCCATCGGCTTATTGATCAGGTTCGCAAGCGGGATATAGAGCGGTGAGAGCGCGTTCATCGCGCCCACCGCAAGGAACGCAAGATTTTTACGCGGCGTGGTCAGGCAGAAGACGGAAGCCGCGAGCGTCAGCGCAAAGAGCAGCACCGCGGTGACAAGCATGCGTTTTACGCGCGGCGTGTAAACCAGCGGCTTTTTCGCCTTGCGCTGCCGGTTCTGAAACAGCAGCGCGAAAAACGAGATCAGCAGCGCGGCGGCGCAAAACCCCATCAGAGGCTCGTTTGGTACGAGCCCCGTCAGACTGAGCAGCAGCACAGCTCCGTGCGGCAGATAATGCGAACGGTTTTTGCGCATCCATGAAAAATGTGTGGACGCCCGGTAGCCGTTGAGCTGAAACATATGCATATTGAAGAGGATGCTGCGGAAGACGGTCCAGAAAGAGAGCATCACGGCAGCGCCGTATAGGATCTGCAGATAAGAAGCCATAATATCGTTATTGCCGCATAAGACTGCGGGCGGTCTCCTCTCTATTGGATTACAGCTTTAGATAGGACGCGAGGATCGCGCTGTAAAGCGGCGGGTTTTCAAGGAAGGAAAAATGCCCGGCGCCTTCGATGCGGGCAAGGCCGGCGTCCGGCATGAGAGCTTCCATCTTCTCCGCGTCTGAGATCGGCGTAGCGGTATCGAGCGTGCCCCAGATCAGAAGGGTAGGCGCTTTAACGCCGGGCAGCAGATCCGTAAGATCCTCATTCACCACATTCACCAGAACAGCGCGCATACGGGGAGACGCCGCTTTATAATCCGCGGAGCCTACCATAGACTGCATTTTCTGAAGAAGCGCCGGATTTTTGGACATCAGTTTTTTGCCGAATTTCAGCACGCCCTCCTTCATCTTCTGCTCAGAGGTCTTCTCCGGCTTGATGCCGGCGGAATCCACCAGGATGATCTTTACGATCTCAAAGGGCAGATCCGTGCGGTTCGCCATTTTGATGATCACCCTGCCGCCGAACGAATGCCCGAGCAGGATCACCTTTTTGCAGCCGAAATGCTCGATAAAGCGGACCGTAAAATCCACATAATCGTCCACCGACCAATCCGCCGGCGGCTCCGGCGTTTCGCCGTTGCCTGGCAGATCGGGCGCGAGCACCCTGTATTTTTCGGAGACCGGCAGCGCGGAGGCGCGGAAAAGCTCGCAGTTCGAAGCCCATCCGTGGAGCATGACCACGGTCTCATCCCCCGGCGCGCCGAGATCCATATAATTTGTTTCGATTCGGTCGATCGTAACCGTCATGACCGGTTCTCCTTCCATGCTTTTTTGAACAGTATATGCCGGTCTCAGTTTTCGGTGATAAGGCCCGTCAGATCCATCCGTTCGGCGTCCGCCCAGAGGCGGTCGAGACAGTACTGTTCCCGCTGGGCGGCGCTGAACACATGTACGATCACGTCGCCGTAATCAAGCAGGATCCAGCCCGTGGCGCGTCCCTCGATCCGGTCGGGGCGGATCCCCGCCTGTTCAAGCTGAAACTCAACCTCTTCGGCGAGAGAACGGATGTGCGTGTTTGAGGTGCCGGTTACGAGCACGAAGTATTCCGTAAGCACCGTAAGGTCGTCTACCTTCAGCACCTCGATTTCAAGACCTTTTTTGCTGTCGAGCGCTTTTACCGCCAGAACGGTTTTCTGATTATCCATGCTGTTTCCTCTCTTCCAGTATGATCTCATTATAGGCAAAGAGCGTATCGGGATGGATCGCCCTTCCCTGTTCGCTCAGATCGTTGATCGTGAAACGCAGCCCCTCCGCCATTGCGCAGGTCAGCGAAACCTCCGCGCGGCGGCGCATATCTTCCACGCCCGGGTAGTCCCGGTCCTCCGAAATAAAATCCGCCGTAAACAGGATCTTTTCGGCAAGCGTCATTCCGGCGCGGCCTGTGGTGTGCCAGCGCACGGCGGAAACGATCTCTTCGCCCGGGTCATACGTCTCCCGTATATAGATTGCGCCCGCCATCGCGTGCCACAGCACAGGCGAAGCCGCCTCCACAGCGGTGAGCGTAACGCCGTGCGAACGGAAGAACGCGAGACTCTCTTCTTTTGAAGCCTCTTTCCATACGTCGTGCAGTATACCGGCGGCATACGCCGCCCCGGGATCGCCGCCGTACCGAACGGCGAGCGCCTTCGCGCTTTCGGCTACGCAGAGTGAATGCCGGTAGCGGTAATCCCCAAGTCTGCGGCGGATATCCCGCAGATAGTCGGTTATATTATAATCCACGGTAAAGGTCCTTTTCAAGTATATATTGCTCCGTTTCGGGAGAAACGTCTCCCGCGATCGGCTCACCCTTTTGTCGCTTTTGACGTATCGCGGTGGAGCTCAGACAGATCGGCTCATATTTCAGGATCCGTACGCTGCCGTACGCGCGCAGATTGGCGTCGGCATACGCTTCCAGCACCCCGGCGCGGGAGGCGTCCGTTCGCACGGCCGCGATCAGCCCGGCCATGGACAGGATCTCGCGGTACGCAAACCACTCGGCAAAGGAAAGCAGCTGATCCTCGCCGATCAGGAGCCAGAGACCGGCCTCGGGATACGTCTCCCTGAAATGCCGCACCGTATGGACCGTATAGCTTTTTCCGCCGTTTTGGATCTCATGATCCGATACGGTGTAAACTTCATCCGGAAAGCTGAGCCTGCACATGGCGACGCGGTCCTCGTCTCCCACGTGAACGCGGTCCTTAAAGGGCGAACAGGCGGCGGGGATGATAAACATGCGGTCCAGCGAACACGCCTTTACGGCAGCGTCCGCAAGCTTTTTGTGGCCGGTGTGCGGCGGATCGAAGCTGCCGCCGAAAAGCCCGATCTGTTCCATGCCTTCGAGCCTCCTTATCCGTTTTTCGGGGTCTTCTGCGAGGGCAAACGCTTGTCGCGTCCCTTTTTATCCACAAAAGGACTCTTTTTGCGGGGACGGTCATAGGCGGCGCCGGCGGGCTTCGCCGCTGTTTTGACGGGCTTTTTCTTTTCATGCAGCTTTTTGTTGTAGCGGTATAAGACGATCACACCGCCGATCACCTGCACCGACTCGGCCCCTGTGGCGGCGGCGAGCGCATCCGCCGCCTCGCGCGGGGTCACGGGAGAAGTCTCTGTCAGCACACGCAGCTTGATCAGCTCCCGCGCGCGCAGCGCGTCGTCTGTCTCGGCGATCAGCGCGTCGTTGATCCCGCCCTTGCCGATCTGAAACAGCACGTCGAGCCTGTTTGCCTCAGACCGAAGAGCGGCGCGTTCTTTACTAGTCATACATTCCTTTCCCTGCCGGGAACCGGCAGCCGTGAACAGTCAGATAAATTCTTTCAGTCTTTCGGCGAACGCTCTCAGCGCGTTGCCTCTGTGGCTGAGGGCGTCCTTTTCCCCGGATGAAAGCTCGGCAAAGCTCTTCTCGCCGACCATAAAGATCGGATCATAGCCGAAGCCGTTTTCCCCTCTGGGTTCGCTGCCGATCACGCCCTCGCAGACGCCCCGCACCGTAAAACGGCGGCCGTCAGGAAACACGCAGGCGACGCAGCTGACAAAGCGGGCCGTCCGTTTTTCCGGCGGCACATCCCGCATTTCGGCAAGGATCGCCTTCATTTTTTCGGCGTATGGCGTTTCCTCCCCCATAAAACGGGCGGAATAAACGCCCGGCCGGCCGTCAAGCGCGTCGATGCAAAGGCCGGAGTCATCCGCGATACAGGGCATCATGCTGTCGGCGCAGCCTGAAACGGCCTTGAGAAGCGCGTTTTCTTCAAAGGTCTCGCCGGTCTCCTCCACATCGTTGAGCACGATCCCCTTTTCCATGGCGAGACAAACCGAAAAACCGAGCGGCGCCAGAATCCGCTGCAGCTCGTCGCGTTTTTTTATGTTATGACTTGCGATTAAAAATTCCAAACAAACCCCTCCGTTTCTTTTTATCGTCCTGGGCGGCGTCTTCCGCCGCCTGAGCTTCGGCGGCGATGCGCTCGGCCTCCGCCTTTTCGGCGGCGATGCGCTCGGCCTCCGCCTTTTCGGCGGCGATGCGCTCGGCCTCCGCCTTTTCGGCGGCGATGCGCTCAGCCTCCGCCTTTTCGGCGGCGATGCGTTCGGCCTCCGCCTTTTCGGCGGCGATGCG
>CADBOC010000162.1 GCA_902796175.1 Oscillospiraceae bacterium
CATTGTAAAAATCCGCGAGCTCGTCGTAGACCGAATGGTACCCCACGGCGTAGCGCCCGCGCGCCGGTTCGTAACGGCGGTAGGCGAGGGCGGCGTTTCTCAGCCGCTGCGTCTCCGCTTCGTTTCGCGGCGCGATCCTCACGCAGCGATCCGCCGGAAAACCGGGCTCATTCATGTGGATGCGCTCCAGAAACAGCGCCGGATGAGAGAAAGCGCCCGCCCGGTACAGCGCCAGCGCGGCGGAGCCGGCCGCCGTGTGGTCCGGGTTCTGCCGTGTGAAAGAGACCGGCGCGAAGGTCTTTACCGAGACCCGTTCGCCGGGGAATTCCGCCAACGCCCGCAGCATGATAAGCCGGGCCTGCTCCGCGGTCAGCGCCCCGTCTTCGCTGCGGACGTCGGAGATCCTTACGTCTTCGGGCTTTACCCCGAGGGCGAGGCAGCTCTCGGTGAACTCCGCGTCCCTCGCGGCGATAAAGGTCTCGCGGTCCATGCGCGCCGGGTGCCGGCCTTCGTGCCAGACGCATTTTCCCCCGTCCCGCAGCAGACGCTTCGCGCCGGAGGCGGCGCCGTTCGTGCAAAGGTACACGACCGCGCGGCCGCCGTCGGAGACTGTGCGGCAGATATCCGCGCCGAAATTCGAAAGCTCGTCGTCCTGATGCGGGGCAAAGTAGAGCGTAACGGTTTTGTCTGTCATAGATCCGCCTCCCGATCTTCGTTTTTTTTGAAAGATCCTGCCGTTTCGATTATAACAGAACCTCTGGGTTTGTCAACCGGATAGAAGTAAGAATTATGATATTGATCATCGCCGAAAAACCGAGCCTTGCCGCGAACATCGCGGCGGGGATCGGCAATATGAAGAAAACGCCCGATTATTACGAGGGCGGCAAGTATCTGGTGACCTGGGTGTTCGGTCACCTTTTTTCGCTCTGCGACATAGAGGCGTACACGGGGCCGACCACCGACGGGCGGTGGAGCATGGAAAACCTGCCCTGTTTCCCTGAGACCTTCCGCTTTACGCTGCGCCCTGGTAAGGACAAGCAGCCCGATCCCGGTATCCGCCGCCGGTTCGAGGCGGTGAAACGCCTCTGCGAACGGCCGGACGTCGATACGATCGTAAACGCCGGCGACGCGGACCGCGAGGGGGAGATCATCGTGCGCCTGTGCATTTCGCACACGAACGCCGCCGATAAGCCCTGCTGCCGGCTCTGGCTGCCGGATCAGACGCCCGAAACCGTGGCGGCGGCCCTCGCCGCCATGCCGCCGGAATCGGAATACGACGCGCTGGCGGATGAGGGCTACGCCCGAACCTATATCGACTGGCTTTACGGCGTGAATCTCACGCGCCTCGCCACCCTCAAAACGGGGCGGCTGCTGCGCGTGGGCCGCGTGATCGTGCCGATCGTGAAGGCGATCTGCGACCGCGACCGCGAGATCCGCTCCTTTACGCCGCAGCCGTACTACGCGCTGGTCTCGCGCGAAGAGACGAAGGGGGAGGTCGTGGAGCTGGTCTCAAAGCACAGGTTCGACGGGGACGATTACGACCGCGCCTGCCGCGCGGCCGCGAAGCTCAACGCCCAGACCGCGACCGTGACCGCCGTGAAATCCCGCAAGGATACGGTTCGCCCGCCGAAGCTTTTTTCCCTCTCCACCCTGCAGAACTACCTCGGCAAAAAATTCAAGATGTCGATGGATGAGAGCCTCGCCTCCGCCCAGCGGCTGTATGAGGCGGGCTATCTTACCTATCCCCGTACGAACTCGGAGTATCTCGCGACCAACGAAAAGGAAAAGATCCGCAAGATCCTCGCGGGCGTGGCGCGTCTCGGCTACCCGGTTGCGTTCCGGGAGGATAAGACCGTGTTCGACGACAAAAAGATCGAGAGCCACTCCGCCCTTACGCCCACCTACAAGCTGCCGCAGCCCTCGGCCCTGAACGAGACCGACAAAAAGGTGTATACGGCGGTGCTCAGGCGTTTTGTCGCCGTGTTCTGTTCGGATCCCTGCACCGCCCGCAGAACGGAGATGACGGTGAGCGTCGGCCCGTGCGAGGATTTTACGCTCAAGGGGATCGTGCTGCTCACCCCGGGCTGGACGAAGTTCGACGATTCCTTCCGCGGCGGCCGGGTGCTGCCGGATCTGAAAAAGGGCGACGAGGTCGTCATCGATTTCAAGCCGACGGAAAAACGCACCTCGCCGCCGAAGCACTATACCATCGAAACGCTGAACAACTACCTGAAAAACCCGTTCCGGGAGGAAAAGGCGGCGGCGAGGGAGGAGCCCGCCCCCGGCGAGGAGGCCGACGACGCCGAGGATTACCGCGCCGTTTTCGAGGGGCTGGAGCTCGGCACCGAGGCGACGCGCACCGGCATCATCGAAAACGCGATCAAAAGCAAATACATCGAGCTCAGAAAAGACGTGTACCGCATTCTGCCCGGCGGCGAATTTCTGATCGATTCCCTCGCCCGCATGGGCATCTCGATGGATAAGTACCGCACCGTGGAGCTCGGCAAAGCGCTCAAAGCCGTATACGGAGGCCGGCAGAGCGTTTCGGACGCGGTAAGCCTTGCCGAAGCGCAGATCAGAGAGGCGTTCGCCGCTCCGCAGAACGACGCCGCCTCCCCCGATTACACCGGGTTTTTCCGGGAGCCCCTCGGCGTATGCCCGCTGTGCGGCGGCACGGTCGCGAAATCCCCCTACGGCTATTCCTGCGACGGGTACAGGGAAAAGGGCTGCAAATACGGCTTCTTCGACACCGTCGCCGGCAGAACGCTTACGGTCGCCGAGGCGCGGCAGCTTCTGAACGAGGGACGCACCGGCCTGCTTTCGGGCTTTGTCTCAAGAGCGGGCAATCCGTTTTCGGCTGCGCTCAGGCTGGAAGCGGGCAAGCTCGTCTTCGATTTTCCGCGAAAGTGATCGAATTTTGTCTTTACATTCCGTTCCGGGCGGTGTATGATAATATAGATAAAAGCAAATAGAGGTGTTGATCATGAATCCATGGCAGTTCCTTGTATCGATCGTTTCCGTATTTACGCTGCTGCTCGGCAACCTCGGCGCGTTCCGGAAGCAGGAGGAGAAAACGCGCTTCATCGCGCACCGCGGCTTCTGCTCGCAGTATCTTGAGAACACGGAGGAGGCCTTCGTAAAGGCTGCCGAGGCGGGTTTCGACGGCTGCGAAACGGATGTGAACATCAGCAAAGACGGCGTTCTGATGCTGGTGCACGGCAGCGTCTATTATTACGAAGACGGCACCGAGATGAACGTAAACGACCACACCTACGAAGAGCTTGTGAGCAAGCCGCTGAAAAACGATTTCACGGATACAAAGCTCTACCCCTGCACCTTCCGCCGCTACGTCGAGATCATGCGCGACTACGACCTGTTCGCGTTCATTGAGCTCAAGGGCGAATACCCGGAGGAAAAGCTCGACGAGATGGTCGCCATCGTCGACGAGCTCTATACCTGGGATATGTGCTCGGTGCAGTCGATGCAGATGGTGAATCTGGTAAAGCTGCGCGAGCGCTACCCCGACCTGCCGCTTATGTACTGCGGCGGCGGCTATACCGCCGAAGTAAAGGAAGCCCGCGACCGCGGCTTTGACGTGGATCTGAAGGTGAACGACGTGTTCCCGATCACGGTAAAGCTTTTCAAGGCCAAGGGCCTTCGCACCGCCGTATGGACCGCCGACGACAACAAAACGGTCGCTTACGCGCTGAGCCTCGGCGTGGATTTCATTGAATCGGATTACCTCTGGGGGCTGAACGTAACGGCCGAATGAGGGCTTTATGAAGAAAGAGAAAAAGAAAGTCGATAAAAATCAATTATATGACAGCGTGCGCGGCAACGTGTTCGCGACGGTCGCCGCGTTCGTTATAACGGTCTCGATCCTGTTCGGCTTTTTGCTCTTCCGCGCGGGGGAGCTTGGGGGAAAGCTCGTCTGCGAAGCCGCTGCCGACAGCGGGACCGAGACCTTCGTCTACGATTTTTCCACCCGTAAAAAGACCCTTTTGTGGGTGGACGGCTACACCGATATCTCTCGCGTTACGGGGTATACGGGCGAGGGCTTCTACTGCTGCGCCAAACGGGAGGGGCAGCCGTACATCCTCAGCGTAAAGCAGGGAAAGGCGGAGTACGCCTTTGCCGCCGAGCGCCTGCCGAACGATATGACCGCGCTGGGGGAGTCGCTCTATCTGCTTCTGGGCGAAGCGGAGAACGGCGCCGTGGTGCGTCTGCAGCCCGATACCGGCGAACAGACCGTGCTGCAGACGGGCGTATACGTGCCGGCAGGCTTTGCCGTATCCGAGGACGGCCTTATCTGCGCCCGTTTCAACGGCGAATGCCTTGTATGGATCGTCTCGTCCCGCGACGGCGAAAAGCAGATCCTGCAGTCGAGCGCCGACGTATCGGTACTGGCGTTCTACGGCAGCGCCGTCTATTTTCAGGATCGGGCCGCCGGCCGCCTGTTCTCCGTCTCCTCTCAGACGGCTGAACGCAAAGAGGTCGCGGTGCTGCCCGCCTTCGCGAAGGCCGAAGATGGCCCCCAGCCCCTGTTCGCCTTTTCGTATGAGACGGACCGGCATTTTATCTGCATCTCCGCCGGCGATACGCCTTTGAAGATGCACGTCTTTCTCATCAGCGGCAGGTTCACGATGCCCATCGTCCCCTTTGGGCTGACGGATAAAAACAAAGAGATCAAAAGCGTGCGGTGGATCTGAGATCCGCCGCTTTTTTCTGTTCGGAGAAATCAGGGGATCAAAAAACGGAATAACGGCGCTCCGGCGGAGTCTTGACAGAGAATACGCCGTTTTGTATAATGATTCAGGAAATAAAAAACGGAGGCGCCATATGCTTACAAAGTTCATCGATATCCTGCTCTCTCTGTCTATGATCTTTTCCTTCGCTGCGCCCGCCTCGCAGGTGAAGCGGGACGAATGGAACACCAATTACCGCTATGTGTTCGTGCACGGCCTTTCGGGCTGGGGACATTACGACCTCGCGAACAAAGTCGTAATGTACTGGGGCATGTTCTCCGGCGACGTGTTCGGAACGCTGAAAAAAGCGGGCTTCGACTGTTACGCCGCCTCCGTCGACCCCACCGGCAGCGCGTGGGACCGCGCCTGCGAGCTCTACGCCCAGCTCACCGGCACCGTGACGGATTACGGCAAGGCGCATTCCGAGCGCTGCAACCACGCCCGCTACGGGAAAGACTTTACGGGCAGAGCGCTGATCCCGGTATGGAACGCCGATGAAAAGATCAACCTGCTCGGTCACTCCTTCGGCGGGGCCACCGTGCGGCTGCTCGCCGAGCTGATGGCGAACGGCAGTCAGGCGGAGCGCGCCGCCACCGACGAAGCCGATCTCTCGGGCCTTTTCACGGGCGGCAAAGCGGACTGGATCTATTCGCTGACGACGCTCTCCGCGCCCCACAACGGCACCAGCGCCTATACCGTAGGCACCAAGGGCAAGCCGGTGCAGCGGACCAACGACGGGCTCACCGGCGGTCTTCGCGCCTTCCTTTCAAGCTTTGTCAGCATCGGCACGCAGCCGATCCCGGACGGCCGCATTGAGGAGGATTACGCCAGCACCGATATGGAGATCGACCGCGCCCTTGAGATGAACAAGGGCATTTCGACGCTTTCGAACGTATACTATTTCTCCTTCTGCACCACGGCTACGGACGTAAACGAAGCAGGGGAGTACGTGCCCGATACCGAGATCATGGAGCCGCTCTTTACCGGCAGCTCGGAGCTGATCGGCAAATACACGGGGCAGACCGCCGGCGGCTATGTGCTCGATGAGAGCTGGCGCGAGAACGACGGCCTTGTGAACCTGATCTCGGCCAAGGCCCCCTTCGGCGCGCCGCAGAAGGAGTTTGACGAAAACGGGATCGAGCCGGGCGTGTGGCAGATCTTCCCCGTGATGCGCGGCGACCACATGACCTTCATGGGCGGCCTTACCGTGCGCCACCCCGAGCTCAAGGAATTCTACCTGACCCACCTTGACCGCATTAACCGGATCTGAGCGCGGCGCGGCTGCAGCCGCAGCCGCGAAAGTTACGAAAGATGAAAGATGAAAGACGAAAAAGGAAAACGCTTCGCGTTTTGAATTGAAAAAATACGGGATCCCGGAACGGCAAACAAACCGTTCCGGGGTCCCTGTTTTTTTTATTCTTCCGCTTCGTTGAGCCCCAGTATCTGCAGCGGGTCGCAGAGCGCGCCGTCTTTGCGCGTCTCCAGATGGATGTGGGGCGCTTCCGTCTGCTCAACGGGCACCGTACCCACCACGCCCAGAACGCTGTTCCGCGTCACCTTCATACCGGTACGGATGAGCCCTTCGTCCGCAAGGCCCGAGATCACGGAGACGATCCCCTGCCCGTGGTCCACGGTCACGGTATTGCCGTAGAGCCGGTCCTCTTTTACGTTCGTTACAACGCCGGCGGCCACGGGGTGCACCTCTTCGCCGGCCTGCCCGAGAAAGTCGACGCCGTTGTGCGTGCGGTAGTCGCCCATGGTATCCGAATAGACGGGCACGCCCATGCTGTAATCGTCTCCGATCCCGCCCGAAAGCGGCGCGCCGAAGCTCAGCTGCCTGGGTTCGGTCTCGCTGACCGTCGGGGCCGCATTTTCAAATACGGGCTTCGGCGCTTCGGTTTCGGGCGCGGGAGCGGTCTCCGCCGCCGGCGCCGCGGGCAGGGTAGGCGAGGCGGTGGGGCGGTACTCTGTCGTCGCCGAAAGGGTAGGCGCGTCGCCCGAGGGCAGCGCCGCCCGCATCTGCCGTCTGAGGCTCACGCCCCGGCCGATGACGGCCGCCGCCAGCACGGCGAGCCCCGCGGCGTAGGCCGCGCCCCGGTACTGCAGAAAGCGCTTGATCTGCGCCTTTCTGTCCGTTTTCTGCTTCTCGTTTTCCATTTTATTGATCCCTCCGAACTCATTGTTTCCCATCGCCGGGGAAATATGCGGGATCATTATGAAAAAAATACAAACAAATGTTTGCTTTTTTGAAACATTTGTGCTATAGTATAGGTAAAGTAAAAAGCCGACGCGCCCAACGCGCCGGTGAAAGGATGGTCCCCCCTTGAAAGATCTCAACGAAATGCAGAAGAAAATATACGAATATCTGGCGGAGCGCGTGCAGAGCGGCGTGCCGCCGACGGTGCGCGAGATCGGCCGCGCAGTGGGCTTAAAATCCACCTCCACCGTGCAGCTCTATCTCGACGCGCTGGAGGAGGCCGGGTATATCGAGCGCAGCCCCCAGCAAAAGCGGAGCATCCGCGTGCGCGGCGGGCAGAGCCCCGTAACGCAGGTGCCGCTCATCGGCACCGTGACCGCCGGCATGCCGATCTTAGCCGTAGAGAGCATCGAGGGGTATATCCCCTTCGGCGCCGCCGTTGCCTCCGACAAATCGCTCTTCGCCCTGCGCGTGCGCGGCGAAAGCATGATCGGCGCCGGCATTCTCAGCGGCGATATCGTGATCGCCGAAAAAACGCCCGTCGCCGCGAACGGCGATATCGTCGTCGCGCTGCTGGAGGATTCCGCTACCGTTAAACGCTTCTTTAAAGAGGACGGTCACTTCCGTCTGCAGCCCGAAAACGACGATTACGCCCCCATCATCACAGACGAAGTCGTGATCCTCGGCCGGGTCGTCGCCCTGCAGCGCAGCTACCGCTGAATCCAAAAAGGGCAAAAAAGCAAACGCGTTGCTTTGCGCCCGCAAAAAGAAGGAGACGCGGCGGTTTTCCTGTCGTTCAGTCCGCTGTTTCCCGCCAAATCATTCTCTCCGGACGTTTGACCGTTCGGAG
>CADBOC010000163.1 GCA_902796175.1 Oscillospiraceae bacterium
ACGGAAGATGTTCGGGAATGCTTCTGTGTTGTTTTTCATGCCGGTATCGTTGCCCGCCGCGAATACGGGGGCGCTGTTGTCGGCGAGAAGCGACGGCGTGACCGGTATGCTGCGAGTGAACGCGAAATCGGTATAAACGCGCAGCTCGTTTTTCTCTTTGTCCACCGCGGCGATCACGTGTACCCAGCCGCTCTCCACGTCGGCGGGCAGGGGCGTGACGAAATCATCGTGATCCTCGGGGCAGCCGAGAGAGAGAACGGTGTCGTTGTTTTTGAGCACCAGCGTAAAGCCGTTCCGATTCCGGTTCTGCCACCACCAGTCGCGGTTCGAGCAGACGACGCAGTCTTCGTTGATGGAACGGTCCACGTTCAGCCACACGGCGACGGTAAAGCTGCCGCGGCCGAAATCGGCAAGGTCCTCCGTCAGGGCAAAGCCGGTCGACCCCATCTCGGCGCATGCGCCGTTCACGCCGTTGGAATAATACTTGACCGTGTTGTATTCGCGGAACCGGCAGTTCCCCGACGCGTCGAGCAGATCGTTGTCGCACCTGAGCGCCAGGGCGATATCGCCGGGCGCAAAGAACCTCGGCAGACCGTTCTCGCCGTCCCATTCGGGGGATTCGCGGCGGATCGTATCGCGCGGGATCGGCGTCGCGACGCGGTAGGGTACGCCGTATTCCGGAAAGATATGCGCCGGGATCTGTGAGGAAAAGCCTTTTTCGTCATATGCCGGAACGTCCAGCCCCAGGGCGTAAAGTACCGTCGCCGCGATATCGACCGTCGCGGCGTGGGGGATCTCGGCGTGTTCAACGCCCGCGCCCGCCGCGCCGAAGAAGACGAAGCGTTCCTCCTCCGTATAGCCGCCGTGGCCGTTGCGGATGCCGCCGTGATCCGCGATCACAAGAAAGAGGGTATCCTCCCATATACCGGCGTCGCGGTACGCGTCCCGGATGGCGCCGATGTAGCCGTCCGTCGTCGTGATCTGATTCAGGTGGCGCTCCTGCCCGTAGCCGCCGCCGTGCCCCGCGCCGTCCACGTTGTCGAACTGCACGAAGAGAAAGAGCGGCTTTTTCGCGACGCGCTCCAGGATCTCCGGCAGCAGCTTTTCGTCGTTTTCAGCCGTCGCGAGGTCGACGCCCGCGTCGTGTTCCACGATGCCGTGGTTGATCGGGTTCCAGTTCACGACGGAAGCAAGGTACGCGTCGGGATAGGCGTTTCTCAGCCGCGTGAACACGGAGGGCAGCGCTTTGTTCGTATATTCGTTCTGGCTGATCCAGCCGTTCGTGAGCTTATGCACCACGGGCGTCGCGCCCAGCAGCATCGCGCCCCAGTTTTCCGCGCTGATGGTGGGATCCATCGAGAGCGCGAAGTAGGTGACGGCGCCGTTTTCGAAGATCGTATCCATATTCGGCGTAGCTGTCTGGCGGTTGAAATTGCCCATGCCGTCTACGCCGATCACGGCGCAGTATTTGTATATCCTTCTCTCCATAAAGCTCAGGTATCCTTTCAGGTTCTCTTTACCATATTATAATGTCTTTTTTCAGGAAATGCAACGGAAAAATGAAAAATAAAAAGGAGGATCCCTGAACGGTCGAACGTTCGGGGATCCCCGTTTGCGCAGGGGAGCTTATGCGGCGGTTTCCGGCTTATTCCGCCCGGTCGGAAGGCGTTGCCTCCGCCGGTGCGGGGAGAACGGTCTCCTGATTGGAGAAGAACAGGACCTGATCGATGGGCTTTCCGAGCGTTTTTTCGCTCGCGCCGCTCATCAGCGGGAACATCCGGTTTTCGATCACGACGGAGATCGCGGCAAAGTCGATCAGGATCTGCAGCTGCTGCTTCCAGAACGCGTCGTCCTTATCCGTGAAAAACGCCTCGTCCACCTCGCCGAGCTTCACGCCCGTGAGGGCCATCTCTTCGTCGTAGAGCTTGCGGTTTTTTTCAAAGATCCGCTGCATCAGGTCGAGGGCGGCGGCTTTGTCGCCGGATTTCAGGCAATTGCTGAGCCCGGTGGTCTTGAGCTGCAGCTTAAAGGAAAGCCGGCAGGTCTTTACGATCAGTCTCGCCAGCCGGGCAAGCTCGGGGTTGATCGCCTCGGGGATGAAGGGTTCCCCGTCTTTTATGTAAAACAGCGCCATATCGGTAAACACTCCTTTTATTTGAAGATCGAGAACGCCACAACGATGCCGGAGAATACGATGGAGACCATCGAAAGCAGCTTGATCAGGATGTTGATCGCGGGGCCCGAGGTATCCTTGAACGGGTCGCCCACGGTGTCGCCGACGACGGCGGCCTTGTGGTTTTCGCTGCCCTTGCCGCCGAATACGCCGCTCTCAATGTATTTTTTCGCGTTGTCCCATGCGCCGCCGGAGTTGCTCATGAATACGGCCATCAGAAAGCCCGAGGCGGTCGCGCCGGCCAGCATGCCGACCACGCCCGTCACGCCCAGCACAAGCCCTACGATGATGGGGGCCGCGACGGCGACGACGGTGGGCAGAACCATCTCTTTCAGGCTGGCGCGGGTGCAAAGATCGACGCACTTCGCGTAATCGGCCTCCGCCTTGCCCTCCATCAGGCCCTTGATCTCATTGAACTGGCGGCGGACCTCCACCACCACGCTCTGGGCCGCGCGGCCTACCGACTGCATGGTGAGCGCGGCGAACACAAAGGGCAGGCAGGCGCCGATGAACACGCCGACCAGCACGGTGGGGTTGTTGATGTTCAGGTTCCTGATCAGTTCGGCGTATTTGCCGCCGTCCATGGTCTCGATCTTGTTGATGTAGCTTGCCATCAGGGCGAGGGCAGTCAGCGCGGCGGAGCCGATGGCGAAGCCCTTGCCGGTGGCGGCGGTGGTGTTGCCGAGGGAATCGAGCGCGTCGGTGCGCTCGCGCACCTTTTTGTCAAGGCCCGCCATTTCGGCGATGCCGCCGGCGTTGTCGGCGACGGGGCCGTAAGCGTCGGTCGCGAGGGTGATGCCGAGAGTGGAGAGCATGCCGACCGCGGCGAGCGCGATGCCGTAAAGGCCGACGTTCGCGTTCTGAGCGCCGCCGGAGATATAGAAGGCAAGCAAAATCGCCACCGCCACGATCACGATGGGCAGGAGGGTAGAGAGCATGCCGACGGAAAGACCGCTGATGATGATGGTGGCGGCGCCCGTTTCGCTGGAGGCAGCGAGCTTTCTGGTCGGCTTATAGCTGTCAGAGGTGAAGTATTCCGTCGCCTGGCCGATCAGCACGCCGGCGGCAAGGCCGGAAAGAATGGCGAAATACATCGGCCAGTGTTCTTTGCCGAGCACGAACCACACGAGCGGGAAGGCCGTGACCGCGATCAGGATCGCGGAGAAATTGGTGCCGCGGGAAAGGGCGCGCAGAAGCTGCTTCTGGGTAGCGCCCTCTTTGGTGTGTACAAGAAAGGTGCCGAGCACGCTGAACACAACGCCCAGCGCCGCGATGATCATCGGCAGCGCCATGGCTTTGATGTCGCCCGTAAAAGCGGAAACGCCGAGCGCCATGGCGGAGATCACGCTGCCGACGTAGCTCTCGTAGAGGTCCGCGCCCATGCCGGCGACGTCGCCCACGTTGTCGCCCACGTTGTCGGCGATCACGGCGGGGTTGCGGGGGTCGTCCTCGGGGATGCCGGCCTCCACCTTGCCGACGAGGTCCGCGCCGACGTCGGCGGCCTTGGTGAACACGCCGCCGCCCACGCGGGCAAAGAGCGCCATGCTCGAAGCGCCCATGCCGAAGGTCAGCATGGCGGCCGTGATATCCGCGTTGTCTTCCCCGAATACGAACTTCAGCAGGCAGAACCAGATCGTGATGTCGAGCAGACCGAGGCCCACGACCGTAAAGCCCATCACGCTGCCGGCGGAAAAGGCTACGCGCAGACCCTTGTTCAGCCCCCCCTCCTGGCAGGCGTTTGCTGTGCGGGCGTTCGCGGCGGTCGCGATCTTCATGCCGATAAAGCCCGAAAGCCCTGAGAAAAAGCCGCCGGTCAGAAAGGCGAAGGGGACGTAGGGGGTAAGCTTCCCCGCGATCGCCATCACGCCGAGTATCACGAACATTACGCCGAAAAAGATCAGCACGATGCGGTACTGGCGTTTTAAGTACGCGTTCGCGCCCTTCTGGATCGAGGCGGAGATCTTCTGCATTTTTTCGTTTCCCTGCGGGAACTTCATGACCTTGCGCGCCATGAGCACGGCAAAGAGCAGAGCGAGCAGCGCGCCGCACGCCGTAAAGGCTGTGATCAGCTTGTCCGCGTGTGTGTTGAAGAATTCCTGCATTGAATTACCTCCCGGTCCGGCCGCCCAGCGTTCGGCACATTGTACCAAAAAAACGGTTAAGCCGGTAAAGTGTGATATAATATTTTAGCATATCTGAGAATGGAATACAAGAGGGTTTTCAGGTGTTTTTAAGAATTGTTTCGCAGTTGTTTTGAAGGATTGTCCGCTTGGGGCGACCGTATAAAAAGGACCCGTCCTGCGCCTTCGGTACCTGAAAGGCGTCTGACCGGTCCCATTCTGTTTTTGCGCGGCTTTTCTCAGCGTGCCCTGATGCAGGCCGGCAGATATTTTTTGTTTTTCGGGTC
>CADBOC010000164.1 GCA_902796175.1 Oscillospiraceae bacterium
CACCGCCACAAAAAAAGGCAGGATCAACGTACTGGCAGACGGTGAATACCGATTCACCGTCTCCGCTTTCTTTTGGGCAAAAAGCGGGATCCGGCAGGGCGAGGATCTCCCCGAGCAGGCGCTCTCGGAGCTGTACAGACAGGCGGAGGAAGAGAAAGCCTACGACAAGGCCCTCAGGCTCCTGGGGCTGCGCGCCCACGGCGAAAAAGAGCTTTTCCGCAAGCTGAGGCAGACGTGCTCCGCCGAGGCGAGCGAGGCGGCGCTCGCCCGCTGCCGCGAAAACGGCCTGACAGACGACGCGGCCTTCGCCGAAGCGCTGGCGCTGAGCCTGTCTGAGCGCAGGGGGCTCTCGCCCGAGGGCATCGTTTCCGCCCTGATACAGCGCGGCGTTGACCGCGAGACCGCAAAAAACGCGGTTCAGACACTTGATATTGACAGAAAAAGCGGTATAATTAAAATCATAGAAAAAATGCGTCTCACCCAGCCCCTCTCAAAAAAGGATCTCGCCCGCATGCTGCGGCGGCTGACCGCCGCGGGCTATACGATGCGTGAGATCCGCGAAACCGTGGAATTCAACGTATACGAAACAGACTGAACACAGGAAAGGACCGTACCGCCATGCATGAAAAGATCGCCTTTATCTCCCTCGGCTGCCCCAAGAACCAGGTAGACGCGGAGCTCATGCTCCATAGACTGGAGGACGCCGGCTACGAGCTGCTCGATTCCCCCGACGGAGCGGATCTCGCCATCGTGAACACCTGCGGCTTTATCGCCTCCGCGAAGCAGGAATCCATCGACACCATTCTGGAGATGGCCCAGCGCAAAGAGGACGGGGATATCGGAAAGATCCTCGTCATCGGCTGCATGGCGGAGCGCTACCGCGACGAGATCCTGAAAGAGATCCCGGAAGCGGACGCCGTGGCCGGCATCGGCGCGAACGGCAAAATCGAAGAGACCGTGCGCTCGGTGCTCGACGGCTCGTTCCGAAGCGAATACCCGCCGAAGGCCGAAATGCCCCTTGAAGGGCCGCGCACGCAGACCACGCCCCCCTACTGGGCGTACCTGAAGATCGCCGACGGCTGCTCGAACTGCTGCACCTACTGCGCCATCCCCTCCATACGGGGCCCGTTCCGCTCCCGTCCCCTTGAGAACGTGGTAAAGGAGGCTGAGGAGCTTGTCGCCGGGGGCGTGCGCGAGCTGATACTGATCGCGCAGGATACCACCCGCTACGGCGAGGATCTCGGCGGCGAGCTGCTGCTGCCGAAGCTTTTGCGCCGGCTCGGCAAGATCGAAGACCTGAAATGGATCCGCCTGCTCTACTGCTACCCGGACCGCATCACCGACGAGCTGCTCGAAACGATGCGCGACGAGCCGAAGGTCCTCCATTACATCGACCTGCCGCTGCAGCACGCGAGCGGGCGCATTCTTGCAGCCATGAACCGCCGGGGCGACCGGGAGAGCCTTACGGCCCTCATCGCCCGCATAAGGGACTATCTGCCGGACGCGGTCCTTCGCACCACCTTCATCACCGGTTTTCCGGGCGAGGATGAGGCGGCCTTTGAGGAGCTCGGCGAATTCATCGAAGAGATCGGCTTCGACCGCCTCGGCTGCTTCGCCTATTCGCCGGAAGAGGGCACCCCCGCCGAAGCTCTGCCCGACCGCCCTGACGAAGAGACCGCCGCGCGCCGCGCGGACCTGCTGATGGAGCGGCAGTACGATATCATGGGGGATAAGCTCAGAGACCTCATCGGCACGGTCGCCGCCTGCGTGATCGAGGATTACGACGGCTACACCGATTCCTATACCGGCAGAACGTGGATGGACGCGCCCGAGATCGACACCGTGATCCAGCTCATCTCCTCCCGCCCGCTCGAGACCGGCGATTTCGTGGAGGCGCTGATCACAGACGTAAACGAATACGACCTGATCGGCGAGGTGACGGACTGATGGAACGCAGAGACAAGCGCAATTACTATCTCGACCTCGCCGAAACGGTATCGAAGCGCGGCACCTGCCTGCGCCGCCGCTACGGCGCCGTGATCGTGAAAAACGACGAGGTGATCGCCACGGGCTACGCCGGCGCGCCGCGGGGCCGCGCGAACTGCACGGATCTCGGCTACTGCATCCGCCAGCAGCTGAACATCCCGCGCGGGGAGCGGTATGAGCTGTGCCGCAGCGTGCACGCGGAGGCGAACGCCATCATCAGCGCCTCGCGCGATCAGATGCTCGACGGCTCTCTGTATTTAACGGGCGTGGAAGCGGACGGCAGTTACGTCGCGAACTCCTGCTGCTGCTCCATGTGCAAGCGCCTTGTGATCAACGCCGGCCTCAAAGAGGTGGTCATCCGCGACACGGCGGACGACTACCGCGTGATCCCGGTCAGAGAATGGATCGAAAACGACGATTCCGTCTCCGGCAAAAAGGGTTATTAAAAAGGAAGGAAACACCGTTATGAGGATCGTGATCAAGATCGGCACGTCCACCCTCGCCTACTCCACCGGGCATCTGAACATCCGGCACATCGAAAAGCTGTGCAAGGTGGTGAGCGATATCAAAAACGCGGGGGAAGAGATCATCATGGTCTCCTCCGGGGCCGTCGGCATGGGCATGGGCAAGCTGGGGCTCGCCGAGCGCCCCGCCGAGCTGCCGCTCAAGCAGGCGGCGGCCGCGGTCGGGCAGTGCGAGCTGATGTACGTCTACGACAAGCTCTTCGGCGAGTATAACCACACCGTCGCGCAGATCCTGCTCACGGCGTCGAACCTGCGCGACGCCTCTCAGCACGAAAACTTCATCAACACGCTTGAAACGCTCCTCGGGCTCGGCGTGATCCCCATCATCAACGAGAACGATTCCGTCGCCACCCACGAGCTGCGCATCGGCGACAACGACACGCTGGCGGCGGTGGCGGCGGGCTGCGCGAACGCGGACCTGCTGGTGCTGCTCACAGACATAGACGGCCTTTATACCGCCGACCCGCGCGTGGACCCGAACGCGCGGCTCTTAAAAACCGTGACCGAGGTCACCCCCGCCATAGAGGCGCTCGCGGGCGGCAGCGGCAGCAAGGTGGGCACGGGCGGCATGGTCACAAAGCTCCGGGCCGCCAAAACCGTGATGGCGGCCGGCTGCGACATGGTGATCGCGAACGGCCGCGACCCCGATATTTTATACGACGTCGTCGCGGGCAAAGACGTCGGCACGCGTTTTATCGCGGAAAGGAAGCAGGTATGACAACGCTCGAGATCATGCGCCGCGCGAAAGCGGCGGCGTTCACGGCGGCCGGCATCCCGGCCGCGCAGAAAAACGAGGCGCTGGCCGCGATGGCGGCGGCGCTCATCGCGCAGAAAGAAGAGATCCTCGCCGCGAACGCGGCGGATCTCGCGGCCGCCGCCGGAAAGATCGGCGACGTGATGCTCGACCGGCTGCGCCTTACCGGGGAACGCGTCGACGCGATGGCGGCCGGCGTTACGGACGTGATGCGGCTCCCCGACCCCGTCGGCGAAACGCTTGAGACCGTGACCAGGCCGAACGGCCTTGTGATCAAAAAGGTATCCGTGCCGCTCGGGGTCGTCGCGATCATCTACGAGAGCCGCCCGAACGTAACGGCGGACGCCGCCGCGCTGTGTCTGAAGAGCGGCAACGTCTGCATTCTGCGCTGCGGCAAAGAGGCGCACGCCTCCGCCGAAACGATCACGCTGGCGCTTCGCGCCGGCATAACGGCAACGGGGCTCCCGGCGGATATGATCCAGCTCGTGGAGGATACCTCACGCGAATCCGCAAAAGCCCTGATGCACGGCAGCGGCTATATCGACCTGCTCATCCCCCGCGGCGGCAAGGGGCTCATCAGCGCGTGCGTGAGCGAGGCCACGGTCCCCTGCATCGAGACCGGCACCGGCATCTGCCACGTTTACGTGGACGGCGCCGCGGACTTCAACAAGGCCCTCGCCGTGATCGAAAACGCCAAAACGAGCCGCCCGAGCGTCTGCAACGCCGAAGAGGTCTGCCTTGTAGACAGCCGGATCGCGGCCGACTTTCTGCCGCTGCTGCAAAAGCGGCTTTCAGAGGGGGCGCACCCGGTGGAGCTCAGGGCGGACGAGACAAGCCTGCCGTATCTGCCGGGCGCGAAGGCCGCCGGTGAAACGGACTTCGATACGGAATTCCTCGATTACATCCTCGCCGTCGGCACGGTAGAGGGTGTAGACGGCGCCATCCGCCACATCGCGGCCCACTCCACCCATCATTCGGACGCGATCATCACAGAAGACGCCGCGGCCGCGGCCCGCTTCACCGCTTCGGTGGATTCCGCCGCCGTATACGTCAACGCCTCCACCCGTTTTACGGACGGCGGAGAATTCGGCCTCGGCTGCGAGATGGGCATCTCCACCCAGAAGCTCCACGCCCGCGGGCCGATGGGCCTCAAAGAGCTTACGACCTATAAATACATCGTGACCGGCAACGGCACGGTTCGCTGAAAAAAGGAGGCGTTCGAAATGAAACAGTACGCGGCAGGCATTATCGGCGCCGGCAACATGGGCGGCGCGCTGCTCTCGGCGATCGCCGGAAAAACGAAGAACCTCGCGGTCTACGACAAGGATACGGCAAAGGCCGCCTCCGCGGACGCGGAGGTGGTCTCCCCCGAAAAACTGGCGAAGGAGAGCCGCTTCGTCTTTCTGGGCGTAAAGCCCGGGATCGTCGCGACGGTCGCGGGGCAGATCTCGCAGTATCTGGACGCGGATACCGTCGTCGTATCGATGGCGGCGGGCGTGCCCCTTACGACCCTTGTGCGCTGGACCAAAACGAACAAGGTGATCCGCATCATGCCGAATACCCCCGTCGCCGTCGGGCAGGGCATGACGCTCTACTCTCTCGCCACCGGCGTAACGGCGCTCGACGAGAGCGAATTTCTTACCCTGATGGCCCCCACGGGCAAGGTGCTGAAGCTCGACGAACCCCTCATCGACGCCGGCATGGCGCTCTCGGGCTGCGGCCCCGCCTACGTCTATCTGTTCATCGAGGCGCTGGCGGACGGCGCGGTACGCTGCGGGCTGCCGCGCGAAACGGCAATGCGCTGCGCCGTGCAGACGGTGCTGGGCGCCGCCGCGATGCTCGAAAGCAGCGGCCGCCACCCCGGCGAGCTCAAGGACGCGGTCTGCTCCCCCGGCGGCACCACCATCGAGGGCGTGCTGGCGCTCGAACAGCGCGGCTTTCGCGCCGCGGCGGCCGCGGGCGTGACGGCGGCCTTCGACAAGCTGAAACGCTGAGGAAAACAACGTGAGCCGTCATTTTTTCGCGCTTTTCTCGCGCATGAAGCACCTGGACCGCTGGGCGCTGATGCGCAACACCCGGCCCGAGCCCCTCTCCGATCACGCGCTGGAGGTGGCCGCCATCGCGCACTGCCTCGCCGAGATCGGCAACCGGCGGCTGGGCCGGCGTTACGACCCCGGCAGGGCGGCGCTGCTCGGCATGTATCACGACATGCCCGAGATCCTCACCGGCGACCTGCCCACCCCGGTCAAATATATGAATCCCGAGATCCGCAGCGCCTACGCCAGCATTGAACAGACGGCGAAGCGCGCGCTGCTCGATACCCTGCCCGGGGATCTTGTTCCCGCCTTCCGGCCGCTGCTCGATCCCGCCCCCGAAACGCCCGAGGCGCCGCTCGTAAAGGCGGCGGATAAGATCAGCGCGCTGATCAAGTGCGTGGAGGAACGAAACGCCGGCAACCGCGAGTTCTCGGCGGCGGAAAGCGCCACCCGCGCCGCCCTTGAGGCGCTCGCCTGCCCCGAGGCGGAGATCTTTCTCTCCGAATTCATGGAGAGCTATTCACTGGTACTTGATTCTGTGCTGACCGATGAAGCTGAGTGAACTGCGCTATACGCGCGAAACCGCGCCCCATCTGGAAGAGATCCGCCGTTTGTCGGCGCGCTCCCCCTGGGGCGCCGCCGTTTTTACGGCGTCTTATCTGCTGCCCGAAAATGAGAACGGCGCCATGTGGGCGGGGCTGGACGAATACGGCCGCCTTTCGGCGGTCGTGTTTCAGGACGGCCGCTCCCGCACCTGGCTCACCGAGAAGGGCGGCGCGGTCTCGCTGCCGCCCCCCGGCATACAGACGGCGGGCTTTTTTCTGCCCCCGAAGCGCCGCGAACGCCTGAGCCTGATGGCGCTCTCCTCGCTCCCCGCCGTCCCCTGCCCGGGGCCGGAGGAGACGACGGCGGCGGTCTGGGATACGCTCGCGATGATCTGCGGCGACGCGCCCGGCGCGGAGGCGGAAAAACGCGCCGTGCTCTTTCTGCGCGCCGCGGCGGCCGGCAGAGCCGCCGCCTTTACGCTGCGCGATGAGAGCGGCCGGGTCGAAGCCGCGGCGCAGATCCTCGCCGCGAACGAACGCTACGCGCTGATCGGGAACGTCTATACAAGAAACGACTGCCGCCAAAAAGGGGACGCGACGCGTCTCATCGCCGCCTGCGGCGCATACGCCGTACGAAAGGGGCTGACGCCGGTCCTTTACTGCGAACGGAATATGCGGCGGTTTTACGCCGCGCGCGGCTACAGGGAGGTCCGCTATCATGGGATGTGAGCTTTGCCCCCGCCGCTGCGGGGCCGACAGAACGGCGACAAAAGGCTTTTGCGGCGAGGGCGTCGCCCTACGCGCGGCAAAGGCCTGCCTGCATTTCTGGGAGGAGCCGTGCATCGCCGGAACGGGGGGCGCGGGCACGGTTTTTTTAACAGGCTGCAACCTCGGCTGCGTCTACTGCCAGAACCGGGCGATCAGCCGGGGCGGCGTCGGCAAAGAGATCACGGAGGACCGCCTCTCGGAGATCATCGACGATCTCGTCTGGCAGGGGGCGGATACGGTCGAATTCGTAACGCCCACCCATTTCATTCCGCAGATCGCCGCCGTGCTGGGGCGCAAAAAACCGCCGGTGCCGGTCGTATACAACTCCGGCGGCTACGATTCCCCCGCGGCGCTGAAGCTGCTCGAGGGGCTGATCGACGTATACCTGCCCGATTACAAGTACGCGGACGCCTCTCTCGCGGCAAAGCTCTCCCGCGCGCCGGATTACCCGGCGGCGGCGCTCGCGGCCATCAAAGAGATGTTCCGCCAGACGGGCCCGCCGCGCTTCGATCAGGACGGCATGCTGCTCTCCGGCGTGCTGGTGCGGCACATGGTGCTGCCGGGCTTTGTCGAAAACACGCTCGACTGCGTCGACCGTCTCTTTTCCGTCTTTTCGCCCGACGAGATCGTGTTCAGCCTGATGAGCCAGTACACCCCGCCCGCCGAGCCGCTGCCCATTCCCTCCTTAAACCGCAGACTCACCGAGGCGGAATATGACCGTGCGGTCGACTACCTCTACTTAAACGGCATAGAAAACGGCTTTGTGCAGGAGTTATCCTCCGCCGAAGCGGAATACACGCCGGATTTCGATCTTTCCGGCCTATGAAGATCTATTCTCTGAACGACCATTGCCGGAAGCAATTCGGCAAAAAGCTCTATAAGCTCGCGCTGGACGGCGGCTTTACCTGCCCGAACCGGGACGGCTCAAAGGGGACGGGCGGATGCGTCTTCTGCTCCGCCGGCGGCTCCGGGGATTTTGCCGAGGGCGGCGAAGACCTTGCCGCGCAGATCGAACGCGCCAAGGCCCGGGTCGCCGCAAAAAACAAAGCGGGCGGCTATATCGCCTACTTTCAGAGCTTTACGAACACCTACGCGCCGGCAGAAAAGCTTGCGTCTCTCTTTTCGCGCGTGATCGCGCGCCCCGATATCGACGTGCTGAGTATCGCGACAAGGCCCGACTGCCTGCCGGATGAGACCGTAGAGCTGCTCTCGCGCCTGAACCGCGTAAAGCCCGTATGGGTGGAGCTGGGTCTGCAGACCGTAAAGCCCGAAAGCGTCCGCTTCATCCGCCGCGCCTATGAAACGCCCCTTTACGCCGACGCCGTCTCCCGCTTAAAAGAGAACGGGATCGAAACGGTCACCCACGTCATACTCGGCCTGCCATGCGAAACAAAAGAGGATATGCTCGAAACGGTCCGGTACGCCGCAGCTTGCGGCACAGACGGCTTAAAGCTGCAGCTGCTGCACGTTCTCACCGACAGCGACCTCTACCCGCTCTGGCGGCGGGGAGAGATCCCGACGCTCTCTCTGGAAGAATACCTCGGCCTGCTCTCCTTCCTCATCCCGGAGATCCCGGCGCATATCGTGCTGCAACGCTTAACGGGCGACGGCCCCAAGCGCACCCTCGCCGCGCCGCTCTGGACCGCGGATAAAAAACGTGTGCTCAACGCGATCAACGCCCTGCCCGCCGTACAGGGCGCGGCGGCGTCCGCCGCCGCGAAAGTTACGAAAGATGAAGGTTGAAAGAACCGTTCGGGCAGCGGCCCGACCCGGCAGCGCGGATGCCCACATCCGCTGAGTCGGATTGAACTTTTCCGGAACGCCGCCAAAAGTGCAGCGTTCCCCAGGCCGCACGGCGGCTCCCTCCCTCCGTAGGGCACGTCGTCCCCGACGTGCCGCACCGCCGCCGGCGCAGCGTTCCCCAAGCCGCAGGGCGGCTCCCTTCCTCCGTAGGGCACGTCGTCCCCGACGTGCCGG
>CADBOC010000165.1 GCA_902796175.1 Oscillospiraceae bacterium
CGGGGAAGAAGTTCTTCGGTACCGCGCCGCCTACGACCTCCTCGCCGAAGACGAGGTCGTTCTCTTCGCAGGGCTCAAAGCGGATCCACACGTCGCCGAACTGGCCGTGGCCGCCGGACTGTTTCTTGTGTCTGCCGTGGATCTCCACGCGCTTTCTGATGGTCTCTCTGTACGCCACGCGCGGGATGGTGAGGTCGACCTCCACGCCGAACTTCGCCTTCAGCTTCGCGACGATCAGGTCAAGGTGCTGCTCGCCGAGGCCGGCCAGGATCTGCTCGCGGGTCTCGTCGTTTGTAAAGAAGCGGATGGAGGGATCTTCGTGCGAGAGCTTTTTGAGGCCCTGCGCCACCTTTTCTTCCTCGCCCTTCTTGCGGACGTTCACGCACATCTGCAGGCAGGGATTGGGGAATACGGGGCCGGCGAGGCTGAGCGGCGCTTTTTCGCTGCAGATCGTATCGCCGGTCTTGAAGTTATCGAGCTTCGTGATCACGCCGATGTCGCCGGCGACGAGCGCGGGGGCGTCCTCGGTTTTGCCGCCCTTCGCGAAGAGCATTTTACCCATGCGCTGGGCGGAGCCGGTTCTCACGCAGTAGCAGGGCGTGTCGGATGTAATCTTGCCCGAGACGACTTGTACGTAGCTCATCTTGCCCACGAACGGATCGGCTACGGTTTTGAAGCAGATCGCGGCGAGGGGGCCGTCCTCTTTGCAGGCGAGCTCCACTTCGTTCTCATCCGCGTCGGTCGCGGTCTCGGTACGGGCGGCGGGGGAGGGAGCGAGCTTTACAACGCCGTTGAGAACGAGATCGACGGCGTCCATGGTGTAGCCGGCGCAGGCGTAGATGGGCATCACGCTGCCGTCGGCAACGCCGGTGGAAAGAGCGGTCACGATCTCTTCGTGGGTGAGCTCTTCGCCCTCAAAGAATTTTTCCATCAGAACCTCGTCGACGGAGGCAACGGACTCGATGAATTCGTCGTGGATGGTCTGGATGCGGTCGTCGGAGGGCATGGCCACTTCGCTTGCCTTGCCGTTGGCGTAGGTGAACGCCTTGTTCTGCAGGAAGTTGACGTAGCAGACTACCTTGCCACCCTCCATATAGGGGACCACCACCGGGCACACCGCCGCGGCGTACTCCGCCTGCAGGGCCTCCAGCGTTTTGTAGAAGTCGCTGTTTTCCGCGTCGCAGCGGGTCACGACGACGAATTTCGCCATATTACGGGCAGACGCGGCCTTATAGGCTTTTTCCGCGCCGACGTCCACGCCGGAGCCTGCCGCCAGAACGATGAGGGCGGTCTCCGCCGCGCGCATGCCCTCGCATACGCCGGATTCAAAGTCGAACAGACCGGGCGTGTCGATGATATTGACCTTGGTGTTCAGCCATTCCACGGGGCAGACGGCGGAAGCGACGGAATTCTTGCGGCGCTTCTCTTCGGGATCGAAATCCATCACGGTGTTGCCGTCGAGCACGCGGCCCAGACGGTCGGACGCGCCCGCGATAAAGAGCATGGCCTCGGCCAGCGTCGTTTTGCCTCTGCCGCCGTGACCGGCGATCACGACGTTGCGGATTGAATCAGCAGTGTAAGCTTTCAAATTGGTTGACCTCCTGTAATATAAGGTGAGTATCTGCGGGGACTGTTGCGTCTGTTGGCATACAACATATCAAATTGCATTATATCACAGCTTCCGGGCGTTTTCAAGAGAAAACTTGTTTTTTTGCACAGAAATTCCACATCTGCAGAGCCGATTTTTTGATTTTTTATGAATGTTTCAATCCGGGAATCGCAGGCGTTTCTGACGTTCTGAAATCAAAACGCGTCAGCGTTTTCCGATTTTGTCTTTCATCTTTCATCTTTTGTAGCTTTGTAAGCGGATATTACTCCGAAAACGCGTCGCTCACGACTATGCCCTCCAGAAAATCGACCTCTGTAACGCGGCCGTCGGGGGAGACGCGGAAAGTCTTTATTTCGTGCGGCATGAAATCCGCGCGGAAGGCGGCGCCCAGCATGTCGCAGAGCACGGCGCCGTGCGTCTCTTTGCCGCGGGATTCATAGATCCGCAGCACGGCGTCGCCGGAGCCGTCCTCACAGAGCTTGAAGGCGGTGGTCAGCAGGCTCTCGGGGCGTACTTCCAGGAAGGAAGCCCGCTGCGGGCGGGGGCCTTTATGATAGCTTTCCGGCACCGGCACGGGCGGCACGTTGAAGGCGAGCGCCTCGTTCGAAACGCCGCTGTCTTCGGCTTCGCCCGCTGACAGGTAAACGCCGTAGGAAAAGCGCTGCAGCCCCTCGTCCGTGTAGTTGAAATCCGCCGGGGGACGGTGCGAATAGTGGTCCGCGAAGATCACGTTCCTGATCAGCGTGATGCGGAAGTCGTTCCCGGGGCAGTCGTAGCTGTACTTGGAGTCGCTCAGGATCGCGAGCGTATGCCGCCCGTTGTCTGCTGTTACCGTGACAGCGCCCCACTTCTGCGCCGGCTCCTCTTCGCCGTTCGCCGGGCGTTTGATGTAATCCGCCGCGATCTCGTAGGTGTTTACGGGATTTTCTCCCGGTACGGGGAAGCTCATCTTGAGCAGCGTGTGCGGCTCCGCCCACAGGACCTTGCACTGTACGCGCAGCGTTTTCGCTTCGCTTTCGAGGATAAATTCCTGCGTCAGCGTCGAGCGGCCGAACGCGTGGCGGGTACGGATCACGGCGCGGGCGGGGCCGGCCTCCACAAGCTCCGCGCTCTCCTTTTTCATGACGCCTGCGATTTTGTGGAAGGTGAACACGTTGTGCGCCCAGGTATCCGTATCGGGATCGGAGATCACGGTCGGCACGGCCGCCGGTGCGGCGGGGGAGGCGTAATCGAAGCCCGTCTCTTTATCTGTAAGACTTGTGATAAAGCCCGTATCCGGGTCGAAGACCGCGCGGATATAGCGGTTTTCCACCGTAAGCCCCTCGGCGCGCACGTCCGTCTCTTCCTCGGCGCGCCCGGTTGTTTCGTCCCACGGCGTAAGCCAATAGACGGCGTAGCCGAGGGAGGGCAGGTCCGCGATAAAGCAGGTATCGAGGTGCGTATCGTTGGAGCGGGAGGACCGCACGTTCTGGAACGGAACGGGCCGGCCGGTCTCATCCGTTACGGCGGCGGAGGGATGCTCGGTCCTTACCGCCGTCTTAACGGGGAAGGCGAGGGGATTGAACACGATCAGCGGGCGGGGGAAGGGGCTGTCCTGGTGGCGGGTCTCGGCATACGGCTCCGACACGCCCTCGATCCACGTATCGACGCCGCGGGCGATGCGGAGCAGCGCTTCGTTGTACGCCCTTGCGGCTTCGGTCAGCGCGTGGCCGAAGCTGTCCTTTACGTCCTCGTACGCTTCCATCACGCTGCAGCCGCAGAGGATGTCGTGGAACTGATTGAAGCATACGTCCCGCCACGCCTCGCGGAATTTTTCAGTCTGATCCGCCATGCCGGCGGATTTCGCCGCGACGGCGGAGAAAGCTTCGGCGGCGTAGAGGGTGTTTTCCGCCCGGCGGTTGAGGCTCTTTACAAGACTCGTCGCGGAATAACAGCCGCTGGCGTGGTGCTGCAGCTCATCCTTCCAGACCGGCAGGTCGACCAGCGAATCGCCGAGGTCCTTGAAAAAGTCGTCCGGCGAGCCGAATTGCAGCTCGCTGTACCCTTCCCGCTTCATCACGGTCAAAAGGTGTTCGATGTCCGCGCGGGTGGGACCTCCGCCGTGGTTGCCCACGCCGTAAAAGAGCATCATGCCGTGGTTTTCTTCCTTCGCCGTTTTGTCGAGCAGGTCCAGCGCCTCGTCGATGGCGTCGGGGGTGCGCACGCAGTAGGCGGTGGGGATGCGGTAGGTGAGCACCTTGGAGCCGTCGGCGGATTCCCACAGGAACGTGCCGGGCACGTTCGGGTTCTCATGGGGCTCGGGGCGCATCATCACGTAGGCGTGCATGCCGCCCTCCCGCAGCAACTGCGGGAGGTTGCCGTTGTGGCCGAAGCTGTCTACGTTATAGCCCGTTTCACAGATTCTGCCGAATTTTTCGTAATAGTAAAGCTGGGAATAAAGCGCCTGCCGCGCAAAGCTTTCGCCGCTGGGCATATTGCAGTCAGGCTGTACCCACCAGCCGTTCACGGGCACCCAGC
>CADBOC010000166.1 GCA_902796175.1 Oscillospiraceae bacterium
AAGAACGCCGCGCTGATCACAGCCAGCGCCGCGCGGGTATTCTCCGTATAAAGCACCTGCGCGTCCCCGGGGAGCGAAAGCGGACGCTCGGCGAGAAAGCAGCGCGCCCCGGCCCGGTAGGCGGCTTCGGCGTAATCGTGCCCATCCGCCGCCGCGCCGCAGAGCGCGACGAAAAGCGTACCGGGCGACGCGCGCCGCGAATCGTATACGATATCCTGTATCTCTTCATCACGGAACCCTTCGCAGCGATACGAAAGCTCCGCCGTGATCTGAGACAATAACATACTTATGATCCTTTCCTCTTTTTCTTATTCCGGGATCAAGAGCTCCGTGAGGGCGAAGATAACGCGGTTGCTCAACAGCATACCCCTGTCCGTCAGCGCGATCGCGCCGTCCCTTTCACGCAAAAGCCCCATGCCGCGAAGACGGCCGATCTCGCGGCCGAGATCCGGCGACCACCGGGCGCCTGTCTCTTCGGAAAACCGGGCCGGGTCAACGCCGAGGTCGGTGCGCAGCGCCAGCATCAGGCGTTCTGCCGGATCGCCGCCCGGACCTTCCCCCTGTGCGGGAGCGCCGTTCAGAAAGGCGCTGAGATCCGGCGTGTGGGAATAGCGCAGGCCGTTCCAAAAACCGTGGGCGCCGGGACCGATCCCGAGATAGGGCGCGTCCGTCCAATAAGCAAGATTGTGCCGCCCCACCCGATCGCCGCGGCAGAAATTGGAGATCTCATAGTGCCGGAAGCCGTGTTCCGCGAGATATTCGCAGACGAAGAGATACATCTCCGCCTGCCCGTCCTCATCCGGCAGATCGAGGGAAGCTCTTTTTTTGTAAAAGAACGTGCCGGGCTCAAGGCTCAGCAGGTAGACGCTGACGTGCGGGACCTGCAGCGACAGCACAAAATCGAGCGTCCGCCGCAGGGTCTGCATTGTCTGGCGGGGGATCCCCGCCATCACGTCAAGGGAGAGATTGCCGATCCCGGCGGCCCGGGCCGCCCCGACCGCGCGGCTTACCGCCGCCGGACCGGAGCGTCTGCCGAGGGTTTTCCGTTCGGCGTCCACAGCGCTCTGCAGCCCCAGCGACAGGCGGTTCACACCCGCTGAGGCCAGCGCCTCAAAATACCGTTCGGGCTCCGAAACGCCGGGGTTGCACTCCAGCGTGATCTCCGCGTCCGGCGTAAGAGCAAAGCTCTGCCGCACCGCGTCAAGGATACGCCCCACGTCGAAAGCCGGGAGCATGGAGGGCGTGCCGCCGCCGAAATAGACGGACGTTACCCGCCGCCCGAACGCGCTCTTTGTATCCGCAGCGCTCTCCGTGCGCCGGAGCGTACGCGTTTCATCCAGCGCGGCGTCGACGTACGCGGGGATAAGAGACGGGGGACAGTGGGAATAAAAATCGCAGTACGGGCAGCGCGAGGCGCAGAACGGAACGTGGTAATAGATCCCGAACGGCTCAGGTATCGTCATCGAGCTTGAGCACCGCCATGAACGCGTCCTGCGGCACCTCCACGGTGCCGAACTGGCGCATGCGTTTTTTGCCCTCCTTCTGCTTTTCGAGGAGCTTCTTTTTGCGGGTAATGTCGCCGCCGTAACACTTGGCAAGCACGTCCTTACGCATGGCCTTGATGGTCTCGCGCGCGATCACCTTGCCGCCGATGGCGATCTGCACCGGGATCTCGAACATCTGACGCGGGATGTTCTCTTTGAGCTTTTCGGCGATCTTTCTGGCGCGGGGATAGGCCTTTTCGCTGTGGATGATGAAGGAGAGCGCGTCGATCATATCGCCGTTCAGGAGCACGTCGAGCTTGACGAGGCTGGAGCGCTCGTAGCCCTTGAGCTCATAGTCGAAGCTGGCGTAGCCGCGCGTACGGGATTTGAGCGCGTCGAAAAAGTCGTAAATGATCTCGTTGAGGGGCAGCACGTAGTGGATATCCACGCGGTCGGTGGAGATGTAATCCATATTCTTGAACACGCCGCGGCGGTCCTGGCACAGATCCATGATCACGCCAACGTATTCGGGCGGAGAATAGATGTGCGCGTCTGTGACCGGCTCTTCCACATACTGGATGATCGCGGGGTCCGGGTAGTTGGTTGGGTTGTCGATGGGCGTCATGGTGCCGTCGGAGAGATATACTTTGTAAATAACGCTCGGCACGGTGGTAACGAGATCGAGATCGTATTCGCGCTCGAGGCGCTCCTGGATGATCTCAAGTTGCAATAAGCCCAGAAAACCGCAGCGAAAGCCGAAGCCCAGCGCCCCCGAGGTCTCGGGCTCAAAGGAGAGAGCGGCGTCGTTTAACTGCAGCTTTTCGAGCGCCTCGCGCAGCGCGCCGTAATCCGCGCCGTCCGCCGGGTAAACGCCGCAGAAGACCATGGGGTTCACCTTTTTGTAGCCGGGCAGCGGCTCCGCCGCCGGGGCGGAGGCCTTCGTCACGGTATCGCCGACGCGGGCGTCCACCACCGATTTGATGGAAGCCGTGATGTAGCCGACCTCGCCCGCCCTGAGCGTTTGACAGGGCTCGGGCAGCAGCGCGCCCATATGGCCGACCTCCACCACCGTGAACTCGGCGCCGGTCGCCATAAAGCGCATGGTCTCGCCGGCCGAGAGCGTACCGTCCATCACGCGCACGTAGACGATGACGCCCTTATAATTGTCGTAAACGGAATCGAAAACAAGCGCCTTCAGCGGCGCGTCGTCGTCGCCCTCCGGGCAGGGCACGCAATCCACGATCTGCCGCAAAACCGCCTCCACGTTCTCGCCGGTCTTGGCGGAGACGCGCGGCGCGTTCTCGCAGTCGAGGCCGATGATCTCCTCCACATCCGCCGCGACGCGGTCGGGGTCGGCGGCGGGCAGGTCGATCTTGTTGATGACCGGCACCAGCTCCAGATCGTGATCGAGCGCAAGATAGGTATTCGCGAGGGTCTGCGCCTCCACGCCCTGGGTCGCGTCCACGATCAGCACCGCGCCCTCGCAGGCGGCGAGGGACCGCGATACCTCATAGTTGAAGTCCACGTGACCGGGGGTGTCGATCAGATTCAGCTCATAGGTCTCGCCGTCGTCGGCCTTATAA
>CADBOC010000167.1 GCA_902796175.1 Oscillospiraceae bacterium
CGTTCACAGATCCCAGCACGATCAGCAGAACAGCCGCGGCAAAAAGCGCCAGCCGTATCACATTCAGGCGCTTCATTGCGTTGTACCCGTCAGAACGAAGGTAACGGTTTGGCCCGCCCCGGCAGGCTGCTCCGTCTCTCCCTTTGCCGCGTATCCCTCCGGAAGCCCCGCGAGCTTTACGGTATACGCAGCTTCTTCTCCCTCAAAAACCGCTCTGCCGTTCGCATCCGTCTGTACGGGGATGCACAGCGCATCGGTGCAGAACGTGAGCGTGCAGCCGGGCACGCCCGCGCCGTTCTCATCCACGCACACGGCTTCAAAAGAAAGACCGTCCCCGGCGTTCAGATACGAATCGAAAAGCGAGACGAATTCCAAAGGCGAAGCCTTCGCGCCGATCTGCACGTCCGCAAGCTCCCCCTTCGCGTTCACGATCAGCGAAACGGGAACGCCCTGCGACGCGTATTGCTCAAGCCCCGTTCCGACGGCGCTGCCCATCGGGATCTCGTACCCCCGCTCCTTCGCGTAGGCCTCGATCTTTTCGGGCGTATCCGTCGGCTCGATCGAGAGCGCGACAACGGCGACGCGGTCTTTGTAATCGGGCCAGACCTGCTTGAGATTCTCGAAATCCATGCCGCAGTAGCCGCACCAGGTCGCCCAGAGCTTGATGACGGTCAGCGGATGGCTCTGTACCGCCTCCGACAGGCTGAATTCGCCCGCCGTCGTCTGCACGGTAAAATCAGGCATCGCGTTCGCCGCGACTTCCGACTGTTCCGTCACGGGAGCGGTCTCTTCGGTCTTCTGTCCGCCGCAGCCGAAACAGCTCAAAAGCAGCGCCGCAGCGAACAGACCCGCGAGCATTTTTTTCATACGCGTTCCTCCGTTCATTCCGTATAGGTATTCCATACGCTGACGGCGGCGCCGCTGCGGTCCCAGCGTCTGCCGCAGGCGGCGTAATCCGTCAGGACCACGGGCAGGCCGTTTTCCCGGTCAAGCAAAAACCGTACCGTCTCGCCCGCTTCCGGCTCCGCTGCGCGGGGCATAGCGCCCGCGGCGAGGCGCACCGGCTCCCTCAAAGAGCCGCAGTCCTCTTTTTCCGCGTCTCGGGCAAGGGCAAGGGGGCCGTAAACAAACGCCGTTTTGCCGTTGAGCTCCTTTTTTTCGGCCTGCATGTCTCCTTCGAACGTCACGCAGTCACCGTCCCGCCAGGTCCGCCGGAGCGTAAGGCAGCCATCCTCCGCCTTTACCGCCGCCGCTTCGCCGCAAACCGTTACGGCAGGCTCACGGATGAACGCGGGCGCGCGCAGACGCAGCGCAAAGCGTTCCGGCGATGGCAGGCGCAGGCGCAGCGTATAACCGGCTTTTGCCGGATACGCCGTTTCGATCTCAAGGGTCACTTCCGCGTCCCCCGGCGTTTTCAGCCGAACGGAACCCGGCAGCGGCGTGTTGACTGCGACGCCGTCCGAGCAGGCGGTCACGGCAAAGAGGGGCAGCAGCGCCGTGCCGGCGGAGGCGACGCAAGCGCAGCAGCCGTAAAAGCCGCCCTCACGGAAAAATTTCAGGCCGCCGATCGCCCTGCCGCGCCGCTGGTCCACAAGCGGGGAATAGCTGTCGAAGGGCAGCGCGCTCATCCACTGGCGGGAGTTCGGCTCCCAGAGCATACGGGAATCGCGGTTGATCGCGCCGTACAGACCATTATACGCCGAACGCTCAAGTTCGGTGAAGTATCTCTCCCTCCCCGTCAGCATAAACAGACGGGCGTTCAGGCGCATCCAGGTCACGGTCACGCAGGTCTCCTGCATGATCCCCTCGCCGGGGTCGGTCTGGCGGAGCGCCGAATGATCGAAAAGCTCGTGGGTGCACCCGGCGGAGCCGATCAGCGTGATCTCATTGCGGCGGACGGAATCGGCGAACGCCAGCACGAAGGCCAGCAGCTCCGTCTCCCCCGTTAATTCGTAAAGCCCCAGAACGCCCTCAAAGAACGAGATCGTCTCATAGGCCTTTACCTCCGGGAATTCGTGCGGGCGCAGACCCGTTCTCACCGCGTCGCACAGGTTCCCGTCCCGGCAGCCGCCGGTTTCAAAGATCTCCCGCGCGAAGGCAAGGAGCTCCGCGTTTTTCGTAAGAGCGACGAGCGCCGTCAAGGGCTCCAGAAAGCTCGCGGAATTGACGCCGCCCCACCACTCGCTCGTCTGGGTGATCTTCCATCCTCTGTTACGCAGCGCGTCTCTGAGGGCGAAGGCGTGGCGCGTCATCGCGGTGAGGATCCGTTCCTTCAGCGTTTCGTCACGGCAGATCCCGTAATAGTGCAGAAAGCCGCTGAGCACATATTTTCTGCCCCACACGTCCCAGCCGCAGAGATCCGCCCCCGCGGGGTAGGTAGAAAAGCTGCCGTCGTCTCTTTGCAGCGCCAGCAGACGCTCCGCCGCGGCGGTCAGCGTTTCATAAAGCGCTTCATCCCCCGTATAGCGGTAGGTAAGACAGCCGCCGCGCATGGTCTTGCCCCAGAATTCGCAGCGCCAGCCGTTGTCAACGGAGTCGCTGTCATACCCGAACACATCCGTAAAGCGCTTCCACAACGCCCCGTCCAGAAGCTGGTGCAGCAGCGTAAAGCGCACGGCCTCGTCCGCCGTACCCGTATAACGCGCCTCCCCGATCCCGGGCGCGCGCATCACGTCGCCGATCATTCGGCAAGCCCCCCTTTCATTGTGCTCTGATCGAAGTATAACCGTTTTCCTGCGCGAAGTCAAGAAAAGCGGCGCGCCGGAAAAAAGGTAAAAGAAACAGGTTTCAGCCGTTCGCCGCTTCGATCACCGCGCGCATGATGATACCGTTGTAATCGTCCCGGCAGCCGGCAAGGCAGCCGTGCCACGCGATCGCGATCCGCTTTTCGGCGTGGGCGAGCATATTCTGCCCGTTCATGCCGCCCTTGCCCCAGAAGCCCGTTTCGCCCTGGGGGTTCCAGTCGAAGCGCTCGCGTTCGGTTTTCTCGACCCACGCTTCAGAGATCAGACGGCGGCCGCCGTATACGCCGCGGTTCAGGTAGAGCCACGGCAGCTTTACAAGGTCCTCGGTCGTCATGTACATCCCCGTCGCGCCCAGCGGATACCCCTTGGGGCAGCAGCGGAACGCCACAGGGTGGAACGCCATATACGGGAAGATCTCCGCCCGCAGGATCTCGTCGATCTTTCTGCCCGTGTGCTTCGCGACGGCGCGGGAGACGAGGTAGTGCGCCACGTCCGAATACTGAAAAACCGTACCGGGCTCATAGACCGGAGCGGTACCGAACATATATCTCAGGTAATCGTCGGTGCCGATCGCGTTGGTGTCGTGCACGTCCACGTCCAGCACGCCGCGGTCGATCCCCATCTTGTGGGAGAGCGCGTGACGCAGCGTGACCTGATCCCATGCGGGATCGTAATCGAAATCGATCTCGTCGCCGAGCAGCGTTGTGAGCGGCGCGTCCAGATCGATCTCGCCGCGGTCCCACAGCACGGCGACGGCGGTATCCGTAAAGAGCTTGGCGGTCGAAAAGCCGTCGTTCGCGGCGTTCGCCACACGGCACTGAGCGGTCTCGATCCCCGCGTCCGTCATCACGGCCACGTCGTAGATGTTCCAATTGTGGGCAAGAATGCAGTTTTTTATTACGTCGGCAAGCATCGTTTCTTCCTCCCGGAAACAGATTTGGTCTGCAGGTATTATTGTATCATCCGCATATGGTTTTTTCAATAAGCGCTCACATTTTATTTCGTTCCCGTTTTTAACGGTTTCGTTCCGTCAGAGCTTGCGAAAACGATCCCGTTCGGTTATACTGTTGAGCAAGGCTCCGCCTTATATTTTTTTTGGGAGGTATCCAGATGAAAAAAACGCTTTCAGGGTTCCTGATCCTGATCCTTACCCTTTCCTTTGCTGCCTGCGGCTCTTCCGGAAAAATACCGGAAAATTTTCCCCTGACCGGAACATGGGCGAACGAGGAACGGAAGGTTTTTCTGCGTATACAGGATGACGGCGTTCTGATCGCAGAATCGCTTCTTACTTCTTCCAGCACTTCCACAGTCAACGGTGTGACCACTTCTTCCAAGTCTTATTCGACCAGCAAATCGACCTACAACTGGACGACGGAAAAAGGAAAAATCATATACAACAAAACCGTTTCCTTAACGCCGGCAGAACAAAACGGGCAGTATATCCTGCAAAACGACACAACGACGTACTTCCGCATCGGCGATACGGATTATGACATTGTGGGAGAGCTGAACGCAGAGGAAGAAAAAGAAAACGCGGATCTGCAAAACAACGCCGCGCCGTATACCTTCGGCGAAACGATCTCGCATCCCGGTTTTGAGATTGTTCTCACAGAAAGCGGCGTAGCGCAGGATATCCGGGTGACCAGCTCCTCTTCCGGCATCCAGATCACGTCCGGCCCCTCGGCGGAAGCAGGAAAACAGTATGTTTATCTGAAGGGCACGCTCAAAAACACCGCGAAATCCGCGATCAGACCCGCGATCGCGGGAATGGTTTATCTGGACGACTATACCTTTACGTTGGAAAGCGACACGATCCAGACCAGCGGTTCTCCTTCTTTCAACGTGGATCCGTTGGAAACGGTAACGCTTCTGCTTTATGCGCAGGTAACGGATGAAATGGCAGACAGCTTTACGAACGGCAGGATCCTGTTCGGCTTAAATGACAATTTTACCGACGTCGAACTGTCTCAGGCAGATCACCTGTACATGGCAGAGATCCAATAAAAAAACAGCCGCCGCTTTTCCCGGGCAGGAAACGCGGCGGCCGCTTTATTCATTGATCATTTTCCGATCCGCGCGAACAGATTTGAGAACCACGCGGCGATCTTCGCAAAGAACGCGATGATGCGGGCGAAGAAGCTGACGGCGGCGTTCCCTTTCGACTGATCGGCGACGGGGGGTGTATCGTTTTCATTCACCGCCTCAGCCGGCGCGAGCCCCCGATGGTTCCCCACCACGGTCAGATACTGCGGGTAGGCGGGATCGCTCGTCACGGTCATACCGTCGGACCACGCGATGCGGCGTACAAAATCATGCAGATCGTTCAGGAAGAAGTTGTGCTTCATGTTCTTGATGAACCAGGTCGTCTCCGGGAAAAGGCAGGTGGAGGCGTCGATCTGTTTATCTGGGGAGATATACGCGCCGAAGCCGCTCGCTTCGCGTTCGGCGACGTAATCGTCCGTCAGAGTCCCCGGGTACTCGGCGACCGTCGCGCCGAAGGACTGCAGCCCGGCGTCGCACATCTCGTCGCCAACCAGAGAGCTGCGGTAGCTGATCGGCCTTGTGTTCGCCTCGCCGTAGAAGGCAATGAAGTACACCGGCACGCCGGCGTCGCGGGCCTCAGTCAGGAGGGACGCGATCTTCTCCTGCACCTCATAATGGTACTCGTTCGCGCGGGCGATGATCGGCGCGTATTCCGCCTTGAGCTCCTCCGTCGGGTAGATGTAGTCGATATAATCCTCATAAAACTCGTCGACGGAGGCGATGTAGTTGCCGCAGATCGCGTAGTAGCTGCGCAGGAAGGGCGCGATAAAGCTGTCTTTGATCTTATTGTAAACGCGCAGCACAAGGGTGATCGTATCCTCGGCGCCGCCGTTGAAGGTGAGCGCGGAGAGCATGGCGGTGAGCACCTTCGAAAGGCTTTCATCCAGTCCCCCGAGCAGGTCGCCGCCGGCGGCGTACTGGTAGAACGCGGCGGCGGGCACCTGCACGTTGCCGCTGAGGATCGCGTCCGCATAGGGTGTGCCGAGAAGCGTGGAAGAGGCGAAGATGATCTTTGCCACGTCCTGCGTTCCGTACTTATAAAGATAGGAAGCGACGAGCGAGGTGCCGCCGCAGCGGGACATGAGGATCACCTTATCGGCACCGCTCTTCGCCTTCACCGCCTCGACGAAGGTATGAAGAGATTCGACCTCCTCAAGCGGCGACCGTCTGAAATCCCAGCAGTAGCCGTAGTAGTAATTCACCGCGCCGGGCGCCGGAAGGGTCTCGGCCGTATAGGGCATATCCGCCTCAACGGCCGGCCCCGTATGCGCGGGCAGCGTGCCGTCCGGCGCGGGGCGGATCTCGTCGTAGATCGGCGTCAGCTTTTCAAGAGCCAGCCGGCTCCACTCGCCGTAGTCGTTCGTAAGAAACGCCTTTACAAAAACGGGCGTCAGCTCCCTGATCGCCTCGTCCGTGATCGCGTCGGCGCGTTCATTCGTCGGGGTGTAGTGCGTGCCGTCCTCGTTCCAGACCTCCACCTCGCGTTCGCCTACGATGTTGATCACCGGCACGCGTTCCGCCGCCTGAGCCGTGAGGGACGCCGCCGGCGCCAGAATCAGCGCGGCCAGCAGCAGAGAGATGCAAACAGATAATGCCTTTTTCATGGTTTCGGGCTCCTCTTTTTATTTTTCTGTTTTATTATACACCATAAGAACAGAATTCGCAATCGATTTTTCCGGAAAAACCGTATGCTGTTTTAGCCCCTGCCCGGCAGCCTCGCCGCGATCTTCTTTTGCAGAACGAAATAACGCAGTCCGGCGTATCCGAAACGGGTATAGTCCGAATGATACGCTTTGTTGTACAAACGGCCGGAGATTCGCTTTTCATCCCGTTTTTTTTCATAATACGTATCAGAGGGATCGATCTTCAGCGGATACAGCCCGAGCTCCTTGAGCCGCTGCAGCTCCAAACGCCGCCTCGGGTTCTTCATTTTTGCGATATGAGCGAGCGCCATTTTCAGCTGTGAAGTCAGCATATACCCGGCGATATAATGATTCCCGTACATTTCCCGGTAATACGTGAGAAAAAGTTTTGCGATCCGAACACGTGATTCATAGTATTTTTCCGCGTTTCCGGAAGAAAGGCTGCCTGTACGTCTTCTGTAAAAATACCCGGTCTCCTCCAGATACGCGCCGGTTTTCGCCCTGCCGTCGAACAGAAAATGCACCACGTTGTCTTCACAGCAAAGAATCTCGGGATCGAAGCGGATACCGAAGGTCTCAAAGATCTCTCGTTTGTACAGATGTCTGCACAGCGTCGCGTCGTATGTTTCGTTCGGAGAACGGTTGTTCTTCAGTTCCCTTTTATGCGCGCGCTCCTCCGGCGTCAGTTCGCAATCAGACCTGTAATCCCCAAAAGCATACATTCCGAAGGTCACCATATGGGGCTGCCCGTTTTGCTCAACAACAGCCAACAGCGCCGTCAAAAAGTCGTCCTGAATAAAGTCGTCAGGATCCACAAACCAGACATATTCCCCGCGCGCGCGATCCAATCCGCTGTTCCTTGCCGCGCTCACGCCGCCGTTTTTCTGATGCAGGACAGTCAGATTCCCGTATTTTTCCGCGTACGCGTCCAGGATCGCGCCGCTTTTGTCGGTCGAGCCGTCGTCCACACAGATGATCTCGTACCGGTCGTGCGGCAGATCCTGTACAAGGCATGAATCGAGGCATTCA
>CADBOC010000168.1 GCA_902796175.1 Oscillospiraceae bacterium
CGTCATGAATTGGCTTCGCCATGATTTGCAGGCGTTCGCCTGCATGAATTGAATTGCGCCTCATGCCCGCAGGCAAATCATGGACCGTAGGTCCAATTCATGACCGTAGGTCAATTCACGCGCCGACAGGCGCAATTCATTGGCGGGCGTCAGCCCGCTGAATCCGGAGCTGTCGGGACGTTCCGCAGAAGGCGGAGCTTTCCCTTCGCACCGCAGCGCGGACGCCCGCGTCCGCTGTATCACAAACAACATTGGGGTTTAGCTATGACCGGAGTCCGAAAAAACTATTTATACAATCTGCTCACGCAGATCCTTGTTATGATCCTGCCGGTGGCGACCACGCCCTACCTTTCTCGGGTGCTGGGCGAGACGAACCTCGGGATCTACAACTACGCGCTTTCCATCGTCAATTTTTTCATCCTCTTCGGCTGCGTGGGGCTCAACGTCTACGGCCAGCGGGAGATCGCGGCGATCGGGGACGACCGCGTCGGCCGCAGCCGCGTCTTTTATGAGCTGACGCTCTTACGCGCGGTCACGCTCACGGCGAGCATCGCGGTCTTCGTGTTCGTGCTGCTGCCGCGGGTCGACCACCCGCAGGTCTACCGGATCCTCGGTATCGAGCTGCTGGGCAGCCTGTTTGACGTGGGCTGGTACTTTCAGGGCCGCGAGGAATTCCGCATGCAGAGCCTGCGCACGGTCGTCACGCGCGTGATCAGCGTCGCCTGCGTCTTCATCTTTGTACGGGATGAGAACGATCTTGAGGTCTTCTGCCTTTGCTACGCGCTCTCGCTCTTTGTCGGCAATTTCTCGCTGATCCCGGCGCTCAGGCATGAACTGTGCGCCGTGCCGAAAGGCTCGCTCCGTCTGAAGCAGCATCTGCTGCCGGTGCTGTGGATGTTTCTGCCCCAGGCGGCGGCGAACGTATACACGCAGCTCGACCGCACCATGATCGGCCTGCTGACGGACCACAACTACGCCGAGGTCACCTATTACAGCCAGGCGGAAAAGATCGTGAAGCTCTCGCTTTCGATCATCACCGCCATCGGCAGCATCATGCTCTCGCGCGTGGCCGCCGTGCTGGCGCAAAACGACAAAGCCGCGGCGAAGGCGTACATCGAAAAATCCTTCCGCTTTATGCTGCTGCTGGGCTGGCCCATCATGGTCGGCGTCGCCGTGGCGGCCGCCGATTTTGTGCCGTGGTTCTTCGGCGAGGGCTACGACGAGGTAACGCCCTGCATGGTATTGCTCTCCCCGCTGGTGCTCATCATCTCAACGAGCAACATTCTGGGCACGCAGTACCTGCTGCCGGCGCGGCGCATGCGGGCGTATACCGGTTCCATTCTCTGCGGCATGGCGGCGAACTGCGCGCTCAACGCCGTGCTGATCCCGCGCTATGCGGCAAGGGG
The DNA here is from genome assembly GCA_902796175.1 of Oscillospiraceae bacterium. Taxonomy (GTDB): domain Bacteria; phylum Bacillota; class Clostridia; order Oscillospirales; family Acutalibacteraceae; genus RUG806. Next base: position 1,407 of record CADBOC010000168.1, read on the forward strand.
CGCGGTGGCGGCGACGCTGGTCGCGGAAACGACGGTCTGCGCCGTTCAGTTCTTTTTGCTGCGCGGGGACTTTTCCCCCCGCCTGCTGCTGCCCGGCTGGCGCTATGTGCCGGCGGCGGCCGCCATGGGCGTTTCAGTCTGGGCGCTCTCGCAAAAGCTGCCGGGAACGGTGTGGGCCACGGCTGTGGAGGTCGCGCTCGGCGCGGCGGTGTATTTCGGCGTAACGGCGCTCGAGCGGGACCCGTTCTTCTTTGAGCAGGTGGGATCCGCGCTCGCGGCGGCGAAGAAGCTGCTGAAAGAAAAATAAGAATTGACAATCCCGCGCTTTTCTTTTATACTAATCCTGTACGGTAATTTATAAACAGAAAGGAACGATCGCGTATGAAAAAACTCACCGCCATTCTCCTCTGCGTCCTGTTGCTCGCGGGCACGCTGCCCGTCGCCGCCTTTGCGGCGGGGGGGACCTGCGACTGCGGCAAAGCGCCGCGCATCCTGATCGATGGCATCAACTCCTGCAGACTGGTGAAGGACGCCGGCACGCCGGAGGAGACCGAGGCGTTCGCTCTCAGCCCCGAGGCGATCCTCGGCCTTGTAAAAGACAACAAAGAAGCGATCTTCGACGCGCTCGACGGTCGTCTTTCCCAAGAGAGCATTGAAGCGCTCACCCGCGCCGTGATCGGGATGTTCGACGCCTGCTCCATGAATCCGGACGGCACCTCGCATTACGAGATCCTGGCGGACTGGCATTACGCGACGGACGACCGGCATCAAAGCGGCGGCGTCTACCACTTTACCTACGACTGGCGGCTGGATCCGTATCTCCTCGCACAGCAGCTCAAAGCCTATATCGACTATATCAAGCAGCTCACGGGGCACGACAAGGTACAGCTGATCGGCTTCTCGCTCGGCAGCTGCGTTATGGATACGTATCTGCGCGAATACGGGCTCGACGACGTGGCGGGCTGCATCTGGCACTGCGGGGCGTACCGCGGCGTTGAGATGGTGAACGAGATCTTCACCGGCCGTCTGCAGCTCGACCCCGCGGCCGTGAACGGCTTTGTCGCCCAGAGCACCGACAACAGCTTCGGATTCCAGATGCTCACGGCCCTGCTTGACGGCTTAAAGGCCATCGGCATCGAGAGCGGTGTGCTCGGCGTCGCGAACAAGGTCCTGAACACCCTTGTGGAAAGCGGCGCCATGCGCGAGGTGCTGCTCGGCACCTTCGGCAGGATGCCCACGCTCTGGTCCTTTGTGGACGACAGCTGCTTTGAACAGGCGAAGGACTGGCTCTTCCCCACCGACGCGGACAGAGAGACCTACGCCGGTCTCATCGAAAAGATCGACCGCTACCATTATGAGGTGCAGGCGCACGTCGATGAGATCATGGAGGAGGTACGCATGACGACCGGCCGCATCGGCGTGATCAGCAAATACAATATGTATCAGACTCCCGTGGTCGCCGAAGGGGATCTGTGCTCCGACGGCATCATCGATACCTTCCACACCTCCGGCGGCGCGACGGCGGCCAGACTCGGCAAAACGCTCGGCGACGACTACAAACAGGCTGTGGACGACGGCTTCAACCACCTCTCCGCCGACGGCATGATCGACGCCTCCACCTGCCGCTACCCGATGTACACCTGGTTCATCAAAAATCTGGAGCATTCGAACAACCGGGATTGCGTGTACCGCCTCTTCGATTTCATCCTCTCCGCCGAAACGCAGCCCGACGTCTCCACGGATCCCGCCTTCCCGCAGTTCCTCGTTTACAGCAAAACGACGGATTCTGTAAAGCCCCTTACAAGCGACCGCGACGGTCTGGAGGACATGAAGTTCATACAGCGCGTACACGCGTTCTTCAGCCGCATCATCGTCTTCTTCCGCCGCCTGTTCTCCGGCAAGCTCTTTGCGTAAACAAACCCCGAAAAACCCGCCGGGAGCGCGGCAAGCGCTCCCGGCGGGGTTTTTTGTTTGACAGGAAACTTCTCGTTTCCTGTCAAATAAAAAGATTGTAACGCCCGCCGATTTTGCCCTTCGGGCTCAGGCGTGTGCGAATA
>CADBOC010000169.1 GCA_902796175.1 Oscillospiraceae bacterium
AAAGGTGAGAAAGCTCTTACGGTCCCGGGCGATCACCTGGTTGCCGAACCAGCCGTCGTAGCCGTTCTTGTATACCTTATACAGCGCCTCGATCTGATTCGACTTCCAAAAGGTAAAGGAGGTGTGAAGCGCGGTCGCCACGAACTTTACGGCCTTCGCCGCCAGCTACGCCTCGGGGGAGGCGGTTGAGAGGATATCCGCCAGCGCGACCATCGCGCCCTCGGGGTCGTCGCCCGAGATGCAGCCGAAGAGCGTGCCGAGGGTCCCGAATTTTTCGATCAGTTGATCGACGGCCCCGGGGACGAATTCCTTCACGTATTCCGTTTTGAACACGTTTCCGGCCCGGTTGCTGAAATCCATCTCCTTCCAGATCTGCTGGATCGCCGCGTCCGCCGCGCCGGAGAGGGATTCCTTCGCCTTGCTGCTGTCGTTGTCGTAATAAGCCCGTATCATGCCGGTGGTGAAATTGGTTCCCATGGAGATGAAATCGCCCACCTGCTCGCTGCCGGGCTTGTCGAACACGAACTGGCCGCCGAGATAGTTGACCGCGCCCTCGATCAGGTCCTTTGTCGCGGTCGCCGTCAGCTCCAGCGCCTCGGCTTTTGCCTTGAGGTACGGCTCCATCTCCGCCGCGGCCTTCTGCCGGTCGCTCTGCCGCACGGCGAGCTCGGTGCAGTACCTGTCAAGGAACAGTTCGATGCGCTGCGCCTCGGTCAGCTTGCCGCCCCACCACGGGGAGAAATGCGGCAGGCTCACCGTCATGGTGTGGTTTACCGTGTCGATCTCATCCGGGAAAAGATAGAGGAGCTCTTTCGTTTTTTCGTCATAATGGCAGAAAACAAAACGGTCGTAGGGCGTGTTCGCATCGTACCGCTCCTCAAGCAGCGGCATAGTCAGACGCACGCCGCCGTCAAAAAACGCGCCGTCGTAGCCCTTGCAGGTGATCTCCATCGGGAACAGGATCCGCTCGAATTTTCCGACGACGGGGAGCCCGTTAAACTGATCCTTGGTCATCGGGGTCGCCGAAACGGACGTGCCCTCGGTCAGCGATCCGGGCGAGACCGTCAGCGTCAGCCCCGAACCCGCTATGGTCCCCAGCGTCTGATCCCCGTTCCCGGGGAAGGTCAGCTTCGTCTCGGGAAAGCCCTTCGACTGATAGACGACGGTCTGCGTCGTCTCCGGCATGGGGGAGAGGGTTTCGAGCCCCACCGCGGCCCTCAGGATCAGCCGCGCGTCGGCGGAGGTGATCTCGTTGTCGTGATCCGCGTCGGCCGAGCGCAGGGCGTCGTCGCCGAGCGTTTCAAGCTTTACCGCGGCTCTGAGCGTAAGACGCGCGTCTTCGGCGGTGACCCTGCCGTCAAGGTTCGCGTCGCCGGTCGTCAGCGCCCCGGCGGCGAAGACGTTGAACTGCAGCGGCGCCCCGGGCGTAAGCGGGGCGGCGCCGAGCAGGATCAGAATGCAAAGCGCAAGGGCTGCCGTTCTTATTCCGTTCCGTTTCATCGGGAAAGCCTCCTTGTTTTTGTATGATCTTCTGTTTCAATATAACATAAACATTTTATAAAAACAATACGGAACGCATATTTTTGACCATGAATCATTTTTGTCAGCTGTGTCAGCGCGGGAGGCGCCCCCGGGCACGAACGTCTCTATATGAAAAAAATCAAAGATTTCTTTCCCGCCGATTACCGGCAGGCCGTGCCGGGGGACGAGGGCTGCGTCTCGCCCGACAGAATGGTGGACGCTTCCACCTGCGCCCTGCCGGAAAAAACCTGGTTCATCAAGAACTCGACGCACCTGAACACCCTCGGCGGGGATGAGACGGCGGAATACCGGTTCATGGACTGGATCTTTGAAAACGGCGTTGATGCCACCGTTTACAACGGCGTTTACCCGCGCTTTCTGATCAAGAACGCGGATGGCCTTGTACCCCTTACCGCCGAAAACGACGTTTCCGCCCTGTGGAGCTATAAGCGTGAAACCGGCTTTTTCGCGCGGCTCAGACAGATCTTCGCCGATCTCGGCGCGCTTCTGAAGCTGCTCTTCAAAAAATAAAACCGAAACAAAAAAACAGGGTACCCTCCCCCGATCGAACGCTCCGGGGAGACCCTGTTTTTTTTGGATCATCTGAGATAATTGTGGGAGCAAGACAGGAAGAGAGACAAATCCGGATTTGTCGGACAGAAGAAAACGCCCCCTGAGGGGCAGACGGCGGTCTGTCTTCCGTAGGGCACTTCGTCCCGACGTGCC
>CADBOC010000170.1 GCA_902796175.1 Oscillospiraceae bacterium
CGGCACGTCGGGGACGACGTGCCCTACGGAGGGAGGGAGCCGCCGTGCGGCTTGGGGAACGCCCTGCGCATGGCGGCGGTGCAAATTCCGGAATTGTCGAAATGTTCTGTAGAGGGCGGAGCTTTCCCTTCGCACCGTAGCGCGGACGCCCACGTCCGCTGCGCAGCAAACAACTATCTGAAAAGACGCCGCCATACGCGACGGCCTCCCCTGTACGCCGCGAACGCCGCCTCCGTCCGTAGGGCACGTCGTCCCCGACGTGCCGGAACGCCGCCCATAGGAGAGCTCCACCAAGCCGCAGAGCGGCCCCCTGAGGCGACAAAACGCCTGCCGACGCGTGAATACTGAAAATGTCGCCGTAGAGGCGACCAAATCCTGCTATTCCTGTGTTATAATAAAAAAAAGAGAACAGGAGGATCTGACTATGAGTATGGATCGCAAAGAAACGGAAAACGCTGCTGAGAAAGCTCTGATCTGCGCAGACTGCGGTGAAGAGATCGAAGACCCCGATGATGCCGAAACGCTGGATGACGGCCGCGTCGTTTGCTATAGCTGTTTCAGTGCGTATGAACACTGTTATTCATGCGGTGAGCAGATGCTGTCGGAGGAACTGGTATGGTGGGGTGAAGTCCGTCTGTGCAGGGATTGCCTGTCGAATGAATCCGGCGTCGATATATCTGACGGGCCTGTGGAGGAAGTTCCCCCGCCGGAAGATTTTCTTGACAGATGGATCGGTGTGCGGCTCGATCTCGGACCGGGAGAACACTGCCTTGAAACCGAGCGGGATTATGATACGGGCAGAGAGTATCGGATCACGGTAACGACGGATGAAAACGGCGTTATCACAGCAATATCGCCGCTCGAGTGCGACGTGCTGCTCAGCGAGTCCATTACCTCCTGCGACATTCGCCCCTGCGAGGTCGACGAATTTGATTACGAAATGACAGCGGAGGATCTGATCGCGGAATGTCTGCCGTATGACGAAGACGACGACGAGGACGACGACGAGGACGACGACGAGGACGACGATTGCTGATGGTTTATGTATTTTTGATTTTTTCCGTTTTTCTATCGGAGATCAGACATCAGATCTCAGTTTATGATATGGAGGGACTGCTGCCTTTTCGATTTGGTGTGTTTCCTTTCTGTGTTTTATCGGAAGTTGCGATTTTGTTTAATGCCATCATTTACCTTGGTGTGATTGGAGGCGTGATCTATTCTTTATTGAGTATGTTTGCGATTCTGCACTGTACCGTTGGATGGATCTTCAAAATACCTTCCCTTTTTTTGGCGAATACGGAATACAGGCAGGTACAAATGATCCGAACGGAAAGCTCCATTATGGTCGTGTCTATGCTCCTGTTTTACATTTTTGGGGTGATATCTCTTATTGTCACATGGTATAAGTCCGCGCTTCCGTTTTTGAAGGAAAACTGGCTCGTATTGCTGATCATATCCGGCGCTGGTTTGCTTGTTCGTTTGTTTCTTCTCGCGTTTTCAAAAAGGCAAGATTTGTTCTGATCCTGAAATTGGCGCTTCTCGGCGCGCTGATCGTTCTCTCTGTCGTTTTGCTGATTCTCACGCAATCCTCGCGTAAAAAGCGATCGTAAAAAACAGCGAAAACGTCTTCGTGTCTTCATGAATAACGGCGGCGTCTTTCGCGGAAAGGCTGCTTATAAACATGAAAATCTTCATTTGGATCGCAACATTTATTCTCGCTACGTTTCTGAATGTTCTGTTGGGCTACGCGACCGGTTTTAAGATCGGATATCTGATATTTTATTTCATTGTATATTATGTAGCAAAGAAACTGTGTCAGCTTTGGGATGATAGAAAAAAAGACGGTAAAAGGAATGAACAAAAAAATGATGCAGACGGTCAAAATATGTAAAAAAGAGAGAAATGTATTCGCCTGTCTTCCGGTTTTTATATCTTTGGTGCTGCTGATAACAGCGTCAGGCTGTACCGGCCGGTCTGTCTCAAATAACCGGTCTGCCGCCTCTGACGGAGTTACAGAGATGACGACATCAACCGATCAGGCGAACGCAGGCAGTTCGATTCCGGCGGCAGCTCCAACAGAAAAACAAGTCCCCGTTCCTGACGGTTTTAAGCCTTATTATGTTCCTGAATTGAAAGGCGCCGTATCCGCTCCGTCGGATTATTATGTGTTTGGTAAAAACATCGATTATTCAGACGATATGTGCTACGCAGTCGGATTAGATCCGGAACGAATGAAAACATACTTTTCACTGAGTTTTGATTCTGTTGTTATGATTCCTTCCGGCGACCGGTTTTTTGACCCTTCTTTTGAAATAAAGCTCAAAGTCAAATCGAACAAATATCCGGGCATTGATTTCGCCGGTATGAGTGAACAGGAATTCCGATCGTATGCGGAATCCTTTATACGCGATTTTCAGACTGATCATACAACGCTGGAGAAAAACGGGCTGAGATTTATCGTTTTTGATTGGGATGGGCCTGAGACAAAGAGTTTTCGTTACGCAACCATCATAGACGGAGATATGATCTATGTCTATGCCACGTCTGCCGATCAGACTCTGACGCCGCAGCAAAGAGAGATACTGGAAAGCATTGCCGTCAGCATTCGGCGTGAACAATGATCAAACGCAGACAGGAGGAATCAATATGGGCATTTTTGGATCAGGCAAAAAGAAAAAGCCGTCCGGTCAGACGGCGGCTTCTCAGGAGTGCGCGTCGGATCAGCCAAATGACGCAGAGAGGTCCAGCCGGGAAAAATACGGCAGGGCATGGCTGATGATCGTCGGGCAAAGAGAAAAAAAGCGCGGATTGAAACTGCTGCGGGAGCTCGACGAAGCGGGTTTTATCGAAGGTACGGTCGCTTTGTCCATGTTCTGCACGGATCCGGTTCAAAGAAAGGCGCTTGTTAAAAAAGCCGCCGACGCGGGGAATCCCGAGGGACTTTGGGAATACAGCGGTTTGCTTCCGCATGCACGCATACCCGATCCCGGCAATGCGGCGGACGCTTTGTGGGAGAAGACCGTGCTGGAAGCGGCCGAAAGGGGAAGCGCGGACGCGATGAACGAAATGGGAAACGTTTTTCATCGGCGAGAACACTACGCGGAATCCATGTATTGGTACGCGATGGCGAACGCGTACGACCACCTCGACGGCAAGCTCAGCATGCTCGGAATCGCGAAGGAGTGGGCTCAGAACGGAAAGCCCCGGGCGTTTGTCCCGGGCAGCCCGAATTATGACAATGTGCGGCATCAGTGCGCGATCGCGTATCTGGAGATACATGCAAATACGGAGTTTGAAGGCGATTTGCATGATATCATCAAATGGGTGCTCGACGGAGTTCCGATCGCCGGTTATCTGGCGGGCGACCTGTTTGAAGGCGCCGGAGACGACGAAACGGCTTACAGGATGTATAACGCGCTCTCTTTTGAGAACGACGCGCACGCCTTAAAGTGCTGCGCGGATATGCTGTTCGCCGGCAAAGGTACACAGCAAAATCTTCAAGACGCCGCGTATATGTATCTGTTGGCGGCCGAGGAAGGAGACCGAGCCGCCATGTTCGTCGCCGGAGAACTACTTAAAAAAAGCGATCGGGAGCTTGCCGCATACTGGTACGGCGTGTCTCACACCCGAGGATACGCGCCTTCGCTGCAGCGGCTGATCCGGCTCGCGCATAGATAAATGCCGCTGCGGAATCGGTGTTTTGTTCGCACGCTTACCGAAAAGACCCCTGCAGGCGCCAAACTTCAACAACGAGCGCCTGCAGGTTTTTTTGAAAGCCCAACGGTTCCGGATCATCCTTGATGCGAACGGAAAAGACGGAAAAGACCTTGCAGCCGTCTTCGCCTTTCGCGCCTTTTTTGGTAATGATGCGTTTTGCATCCATGAAAATCACCTCATCATGAAATCGTATAAAGGCGTTCAAACACGCCCCATGTCATTATGTCGGCAAAAACAATTGACGAATCAGATATTTTCTGCTACAATAAAGCAGGAAAGCGGGCCGGCTGCCGTATCCCTCCTGCTTTCCGGAATAATACGGGAAAGGATCTGCACTTCATGAAAAAGAAACTGAAACGATTTTTCGCCGTTCTGCTTTCCGCGGTCCTGCTTCTGCCCATGTGCGCGCTTGCGCAGGCAAAGACCGGTCCTTATGAGGAGGCCTTCGACGGCTGGTACCCCGCGTTTCTGACCTTTATGCAGATGGATGAAAAGGGCGAGGCCGTGGTCGTTGTCAGCGAGGAAACGCCCTGGGGCGAGGCCGTCACGTTCCCGCTCTGGGTGAACAACAAGGCGGCCGCGCAGGAGGGCGCCGTTTACGACAGAAAAACCAACACATTGACTCTGACGGATTTCAACCACCCCGATTATCAGCTCACCGCCAATATGATGGGCGATGATTTCACCGTTCGGGTGAACGGCGCGTGCGCGCTTGACGAAATCGCCGTATGGGGCGACGGCTGGGGCGGCAGCCTCCATATCACCGGCGAGGGCTCGCTTACGGTGAACGCCGGGCGCGTGTTCGACAGCGGTCTGATCTTCTATCCGGAGGGCGTGGAAACGCTCCGCTTTGCCGTTGACGCGTCTGTGCGGCTCGAGCTCTACGGCAAAGAAACGGCCTTAGAGGTCTACGGGTATGAGGGCGCGTTCGATGCGTCTGTCGGCGGCGCGCCGCTCGTTTTGGATAAAAAGAACGCCGTGCGCGAGCAGTACGTCTGGCTCTTCGGGTATTCCGGTCCCATGGAGGAAAACCTGCGTCTCGCCAAAAACAAAGCCGACCCCGACGGCGTTTACAGCTTATTGGAATGGGAGAACGATAAGGGTGAAAAGCACGTGACCGTGGAACGCTTCGTGCACGTGGAAAAATACGACCTGTATCTGGTGGATGAGGCGTGGATCGAAGAGACCGCCGGCGAAGGCGCGGGCGAGGTCCGCTTCGATACGCTCGAGGAGGCCGCTGCAGCGGGGTTCACGCCGGTCAAACAGAAAAACGGCGACGATACGTGGCTCGAGGTCCGCTCCCTCGGGAACCGCGGCCCCGAAAACGTGTATGAGTCCGCCGACGGCGCGCGGTACGTCGTGGGCTTCACCAAAAACGACAAGGGCGAATACGGCGAGTTCGCCATGACGATGGAACCCATCGAGGAGATCCCGGGCGCGTATATCTTCACCTACGCGCCGGGCGTGGATCCCGAATCGCTGACCGAGGTGACCGAAACCGTGACCTACGACGACGCGTTCGATTATACCTACCCGGAAAAGGAGCTGAAGACCGACTCCCTCCCGGGTGAGGACGACTTCCTCCCGGGCGACGTGGACGGCGACGGCGAAGTGACGGCGTCCGACGCCCGCCTCGCGCTGCGCGCCGCCGTGGGCTTGGACGATTCCGCCGAGGGGTATGATTTCTCGGAGCCGACGAACCGCTGTTACCGCGCCGCCGACGTGGACGGCGAAGCGGGGATCAGCGCCTCTGACGCGCGTCTCATCCTCCGCGCCGCCGTGGGGCTCGAAACGCTGAAATAAACCAATGACCACAAAAAACCGGACGCAGCGCGCGCCCGGTTTTTTGTGCTTAACAGGTATTTTTTTTGGAATTGTCAGGCAGAAAAAATCATTTCAGGCGCGGCAGAGCGGCAGAGCGCTGCCGGATCAGCGAAGCTCTGCCTTGCGGAACACATCAACAATTCTGGAGTTGTCGAGACGTTCCGCAGAAGGCAGAGCTTTCCCTTACCGCCGTAGCGCGGACGCCCACGTCCGCTGCGCAGCAAACAACTTCTCTGTTCAAACGCCACCATACGCGAC
>CADBOC010000171.1 GCA_902796175.1 Oscillospiraceae bacterium
GCCTTCGGGTAAAACACGGCTGAATGTAAGCGCGCAAAAAAAGTTATAAAAGACAAAAGATGAAAGATGAAAATGGGGCCTGCGGCCGGCATTTTAACGGCGCTGCGCGCCGAAAAGATGAGAGCTGCATATTCTATCAATAAATACAAATCAAAACGCGAAGCGTTTTCCGATTTCATCTTTCATCTTTCATCTTTCGTCTTTATTTTTTTCCCCCCCGCTTTCATCATGAACAAAAGGAAGGAACAAACAATGGTTGACAAGAAAGAAAAATCCGGTACCGTTCTGATCCGCCTGCCGCGGGAGCGGCGGGATCAGGACGACAAGATCGTATGGGTGAACGCGCGGCGTTTTCTCATCAAGCGCGGCGTGGAGGTCGAGGCGCCGAAGTGCGTCGCGGCCGTGCTTGCCCACGAGGAGGCGATGCTGCAGAAGGCGTACGAATACGAAGAGCGGGTGAAAAACAAGGCATGACGCTCTATGAAGCGCTGGACCGCGTCGACGCGCTCAAACCCAACGCCTTTTCAAAGGCGGAGAAGATCGCCTGGATCTCGCAGCTGGAGGGGCGCGTCAAAACGGAGATCCTCGACGCCCACGAGGGGGCCGAACGCCCCTTTCGCGGCTATACGGATGAGACCGACGGAAACACGCGTCTCTTCGCCGAGGGGCCCTTCGCGGAGCTTTACGTCTACTACGTCTCGGCGATGATCGATCACTACGACCGCGAGACCGCCGCCTACAACAACAGCATGAAGCTCTTCAACGCTCTCTACGCGGAATATCTGGCATTTTACAACCGCCGCCACAGACCGAAGACGGGGCGATTCCGCTTTTTTACCCCGACAAAAGAGGAGGTGGAACAGGGTGGTGCTGCCCTCCCTTTCCCGCGCGAGAACAAAAACTGAGGCCGTAAACGTGTTCGGCGGCTACGACTGCCGGCGTGAAGCCGCCGGGAACACCTTTCGCGAAATGACGAACTGCGGCCCGGAACGCTTTCCGGCGGCGGGGCCCCGCGCGAGACGCGGGGCCCGGGCCATGCCCAAACGCGTGAAGCGCGTGCAGGCGATCCTCTCGGGCGAAACGCTGGTCTACGCCGCCGACGGCTTTCTGTATGTGAAAGACAGGCCCGTGATGGAGCTGACAGCCGCCGAGCCGAAAAAGCTGATCGCCATGGGCGCGTACGTGATCGTGCTGCCGGATAAGCTCTATTACAACACGGCGGACCCCGCCGACGCCGGTTCCATGGAGGCCGCCTTTGAGGCCGCCTCCGGCGTACGCTACCGCCTGTGCGACGCTTCGGGCGGCGAGATCGGCACCCCGGCGGTGCGGGATACCCCGCCCCCCTCCCCCGAAAACGGGGCGCTGTGGCTCGACGATTCCGTAACGCCGAACGTACTCAAACGCTATTCCGCCGAAACGGGGCTGTGGTCGGCGCTGGCGGCGGCCCACGTCATGCTGCAGGCCCCCGGCATCGGCAGGGGCTTTCGCGCCGGTGACGCGGTAAGGCTCACAGGGATCTCGCAGATCGACGAAAGCCTTTCGCCGCTCGAGGGACAGTACGCGGCGCTCTCCTACGCGGACGAGGGCATGCTCGTGATACCGGGCACGGCGGCGCGGGCGGGCACAACGGCGCTCCCCTTTTCGGTCGAACGCCGTCTGCCCCTGATGGACTTCGTATTCGAATGCGGCAACCGCCTCTGGGGCTGCCGCTGCGGCAAGGACGCGGACGGGCGCTTTGTGAACGAGATCTACTGCTCAAAGCTCGGCGATTTTAAGAACTGGCGCTGTTATGAGGGGATCTCAACAGACAGCTACGCCGTTTCGGTCGGCAGCGAGGGCGCGTTCACCGGCGGCGTCGCCTACCGCGGCGCGCCGTGCTTTTTCAAGGAGAACGCGCTCTACCGCGTCTACGGCGCGTACCCGGCGGTCTTCCGCCTCGATTCGCTGCAGTGCCGGGGCGTGCAGGCCGGTTCCGGCGGGAGCCTCGCGATCTTAAACGAAGTGCTGTACTACAAATCGCGCGCGGGCGTGTGCGTCTACGACGGCGGCTCCCCGCGCTCGGTCTCCGCCGAGCTCGGCGGAGAGACGTTCACCGACGCCGCGGCGGGGGCCGCCGACGACCGCTATTACATCTCCATGAAGCGCGCCGACGGCGTATACTGCCTGTTTCTCTTTGACGCCGAGCGCGGCGCCTGGTACCGGCAGGATCACACCCGCGCTTCGCAGTTCGCGACGGAAAACGGGCGGCTGTGCTGGCTCAACGCCGACGCGGGCCGGATCGTACGCGCTTGTGCCGCCGAAGGGGATGAGACCGAAGCGCCCTTCGACTGGAGCCTGACCGCCGCCGAAACGGGGACGGATACCGTCGGCCGAAAGTACGTCTCGCGCCTTACGCTGCGCGTGACGCTCACCCCCGGCAGCCGCCTGAGGGTATACGTCCGCTACGATTCGGCGGGCGATTACGTTTTGCTCGCGGATCTCAGAGGCAGCGCTGAGCGCACCTGCAGCGTTCCCCTGCGGCCGCGCCGCTGCGACCGCTTCTGCCTGCGGTTCGAGGGCTTCGGCGACGCCGTGATCCATTCCGTACAGAGAACGACAGAAGGAGGAAGTGAACTGACGTGAGTTTTCATCTTGACCCGCCCGGCTTCTGCGCGGCCGGGGACCCCGCTCTCAGGGAGCTTAGCGCGTATTTAACGCGCGCGGTCGACCGCCTCAATTACGCCCTGGGCTTTCTGGACCTGCCGGACGCCGCCCCCGCCCCCATACCGGCGGGCGCGGAGAACCGGGTCGCCGCCATCGGGGCGGGCAGCACCCACGCTCAGGCCCCCTCGGCGAAGGCGGTGTTCGATTACGCCGTGCCGCAAACGCGGACGGTCAACGGCAAGGCCCTCGGCGCGGACGTGACGCTTTCCCCCGGGGACGTGGGCGCCGCGCCCCTTTCCCGTAAGATCAACGGGCATACGCTGGCCGACGACGTGACCCTCACCGCCGAAGAGCTCGGCGCGGAGAAAACCGAAAACCGCGTGAACGCGATCGGGAGCGACGCGACCGACGAAACGTACCCCTCGGCGAAGGCCGTGTTCGGTTTCGCAAAAGCCGCCGACCGCGTAAGCGAAACGGCCGCCGCGGGGCAGTGGCGGCGGCGGATCTGGCTCAGCGGCGCGGCTGAGTGGCTCGGCGCGGGGATCGGGGTCCCCGTACCCGCCGACGGCTGGCGGCAGTTCGGGGCGGATTCCGCCCTCTACGCCGCCGAGGCAAAGATCCC
>CADBOC010000172.1 GCA_902796175.1 Oscillospiraceae bacterium
AGAGGTGGAAAAGCTGGCCGCCGGCGGCTCCGCCCGCGTAGATCGCTGACGCTGACGCGTACGCGTCAGCGAGTGAGAAATGAGAAATGAGAAATGAGAAGTTAGAAGTTAGAAGTGAAGGACAGGCTTCGCCCATACCCATTATTTAAAAATCAAAACGCGAAGCGTTTACCGACATTTCTCACTTCTCACTTCTCACTTCTACCTTATCAACAGAAAGGAGTGCAACCCCATGAAAATGACGTTCCGCTGGTACGGTCCGAAAGACAGTATCACGCTCAGGGACATCCGGCAGATCCCGGGCATGACGGGGGTCGTCACCGCCGTTTACGACACGCCCGTCGGCACCGTATGGAGCCGAGAGAGCATCGCCGCCCTCTCGGCGCAGTGCAAAGAGGCGGGGCTCGAAATGGAAGTGATCGAATCCGTCCCGGTGCATGAGGATATCAAGCTCGGCCGCCCGACGAGGGACGGGCTGATCGAAAACTACTGCGAGACCGTTCGCCGCCTCGGCGAAGTGGGCGTGAAATGCATCTGCTACAACTTTATGCCCGTATTCGACTGGCTGCGCACGAACCTCCATACCGAAGCCGCCGACGGCTCGAACAGCCTTTCATACCGCCACGAAGAAATCCTTGCGCTGGACCCCAAGCACCTATCTCTGCCGGGCTGGGACGAGAGCTATACGCCGGACGAGCTCCAGGATCTGCTCGCGGCCTATGAGGGCATGACGCACGAAACGCTGTTCGGCAACCTTGTCTACTTTCTGGAGCGCGTGATCCCCGTCTGCAAGGAGGCCGGGATCAGCATGGCCATCCACCCCGACGACCCGCCGTGGGACGTGTTCGGCCTGCCACGCATCATCTCATGCGCCGAGGATTATGAGCGCCTGTTCGCCGCCGTGCCCGATAACGAGAACGGCATCACCTTCTGCACCGGGTCGCTCGGCGCGGGCAGAGAAAACGACCTTGTAAAAATGGCGTACGATTACGCAAAGCGCGGCAAGATCCACTTCGCCCACATCCGCAACATCGAATACGCAAACGACCTCGACTTCCGCGAGACGGGCCACCTGACCGCGGGCGGCAGCCTCGACATCTACGGCATTGTAAAGGCGCTCGTCGAGGGCGGCTTTACGGAGTACGTGCGGCCCGACCACGGCAGAAACATCTGGGGCGAGGACGGCAAGCCCGGCTACGGCCTCTTTGACCGCGCGCTCGGCGCGTGCTACTTAAACGGCCTGTTCGAGGCCATCGAAAAAGGAGAGAAAAACAAATGAAGCTTCCCTTTCACGTTGACTTAAGCGGCAAGGTCGCCGTGCTCACGGGCGCGGGCGGCGTGCTGATCAGCCAGTTTGCGAAAGCCCTCGCCGAGAGCGGCGCAAAGGTGGCGCTGCTCGATATCAACCTGCCCGCCGCCGAGGCGGTGGCGGCCGAGATCGGCGAGAACGCTCTCGCCATCGAGACCAACGCCCTTGACAAAGCCTCCCTCACCGCGGCCAGAGAAAAGGTGCACGCGGCGTTCGGCAAGGTGAACCTGCTTGTGAACGGCGCGGGCGGCAACAACCCGAAGGCCACCACCGACAACGAGTACATGACCCCCGATATTCCGGAAGAGACGAAGACCTTTTTCAAGCTGGAGGAATCGGGCATCCGCTTCGTCTTTGACCTGAACATCACCTCCGCGTTTCTTACGACGCAGGTCTTCGCCGAGGATATGCTCGACACCGGCGGCAACATCATCAACCTCTCTTCGATGAACGCCTTCACGCCCCTGACGAAGATCCCGGCGTATTCCGCCGCCAAGGCCGGCATCTCAAACTTTACCGAATGGCTCGCCGTTCACTTCGCCCCCGTCGGCATCCGCTGCAACGCGATCGCCCCCGGCTTTTTCGTGGGCAACCAGAACCGCGGCCTGCTCTTTAACCCCGACGGCTCCCCCACTGCCCGCACGGGCAAGATCCTGGCCGGTACGCCCATGAACCGTTTCGGCGAGGTGGACGAGCTGATCGGCACGCTGCTCTTTCTGGCGGACGAGGGCGCCAGCGGCTTTATCACCGGCGTCGTCATCCCCGTGGACGGCGGCTATCACGCGTACTCCGGGGTATAAGTTTTTTCATCGAAAGGATTCATACGAATGGATACAAAGGAAAGACTGCATCAATTCAGAGTCGTGCCCGTCGTGGTGTTCAACAGCATAGACGAGGTGCGCCCGAAGCTCGCCGCCATGTGCGCGGGCGGGCTTCCCGTTGCGGAGATCACCTACCGCACCGCATGCGCGGGCGACGCGATCAAAATCGCCGTCAGCGAATTTCCGGAGATGCTGGTCGGCGCCGGCACTGTGATCAACCTCGATCAGGCGAAGGAGGCCGTCTCTTACGGCGCGAAGTTCCTCGTCTCCCCCGGCTTTTCGGAGGAGGTCGCCGCGTTCTGCCGCGAGCAGGGCATCCCCTACCTCGGCGGTTCGGTCACCCCGACCGAGATCATGAAGGCGCTTTCCTGCGGCTGCGATATCATCAAGTTCTTCCCCGCGACCGTCTTCGGCGGCCTTGCCGGGATGAAAGCCCTTTCCGCCGCGTTCCCGGCGGCGACCTTCCTGCCCACCGGCGGGATCAGCGACAAAAACCTCGCCGAATACCTGCAGTGGGATAAGATTTTCGCCGTGGGCGGCAGCTGGATGATGAAGGGCTCGCCCGACGAGATCCGCGAGAAATGCGCCGAGGCGGTACGCATCGCCGCCTCCTGCAAATAAAAGCGCAAACGGCGCAATAAGGGGGAAAGAGCCATGCCCATTACCGAGATCCTGCAGAAAAACGCGGATTTTTATCCAAACGACGTCGCGCTCACCGAGATCAATCCCCAGAACGAATCGGGCAGGAGGATGACCTGGCGCGAATACGCGCTGATCGAGACCTCCCCCGGCGAACGCTACAAACGCGATATCACATGGAGCGAATTCAACAAGATGAGCAACCGCTTCGCCAATCTCCTGCTCACCCGCGGCATTAAAAAAGGAGACAAGGTCGCCATTCTGATGATGAACTGCCTTGAGTGGCTGCCGGTCTACTTCGGCGTGCTGAAGACCGGCGCGATCGCGGTGCCGCTCAACTACCGCTACACCTCCGAAGAGATCCTTTACTGTCTGAAAAAGGCGGACGCGTCCTTCCTTGTCTTCGGGCCTGAGTTCATCGGCCGCGTGGAGGAGATCTTCGACCGCGCGCCGCAGCTGAAAATGTGGCTCTACGCCGGAGAGGACTGCCCCACCTTCGCCGACAGCTTCGATAAGCTCATCACCTACTGCTCCTCCAAGGCCCCCTCCATCCGTTTAACGGACGACGACGATGCGGCCATCTACTATTCCTCCGGCACCACCGGCTTTCCGAAGGCGATTCTGCACACGCACCGCGCCCTGATGCACGCGGCCCGCGTGGAGCAGAACCACCACGCTCAGACCAAGGAGGACGTATTTCTCTGCATTCCGCCCCTGTACCACACGGGCGCGAAGATGCACTGGTTCGGCTCCTTCCTCGTCGGCGGACGCGCGGTGCTGCTAAAGGGCGTAAAGCCCGAATGGATCGTAAAAACCGTAAGCGAGGAGCGCTGCTCCATCGTGTGGCTGCTGGTGCCCTGGGCGCAGGATATTCTGGACGCGATCGAGCGCGGCGACATCGATCTGTCGCAGTACGATCTCTCCGCCTGGCGGCTGATGCACATCGGCGCGCAGCCCGTGCCGCCTTCGCTGATACGCCAGTGTCTGGACTATTTCCCGCATCATCAATACGACACGAACTACGGTCTGTCCGAGTCCACGGGGCCCGGCTGCGTGCATCTTGGCATGGACAATATCCGAAAGGTCGGCGCGATCGGCGTGCCCGGCTACGGCTGGAAGTGCAAGATCGTGGACGAGCAGGACCAGCCCGTGAAGCAGGGCGAGGTCGGCGAGCTGTGCGTCATGGGCCCCGGCGTCATGCGCTGCTACTACCACGACCCGGCCGCCACCGCCGAAACGCTGATCGACGGCTGGCTGCACACCGGCGACATGGCCAAGCAGGATGAGGACGGCTTTATCTTCCTGGTGGACCGCAAGAAGGACGTGATCATTACCGGCGGCGAAAA